>JAFZYR010000019.1 GCA_017616165.1 Treponema sp. | reverse complement strand
GGATGCTGATATTTTAGGACAATTCACAAGCAAAAAACAAATCATTAGTGGTCTATATCAATTAATTACAAAAACAAAGATTAAACCTGCAGTTTTGATGCTGTATGGTCCCTCAGGCATTGGAAAAACGGAAAGTGCAAAAAGTATAAAAAGGACAAATTTGAAAGGTGCAAAATCAAGACGGCTATTAGACAGACAGAAAAATAAAGATCCGCTGGTGGTCGCTTATGCAGATAAATGTCGTCTAAGATTAAGTGGGAAAATAGTTCATTTAGAAATGCGTGGGAAACCTGCAAATGTGGCAACTACAGCAGCAGCACGAGAACTGGCATGTTTTATTTGGGGTATGATGACAAATCATATTGCCTGAATTTAATATAAAAATGACGAGAGAGTTTTGAAGTAAATTTATAAGTTTTCTGCAAAAAGAATAAAGAATCAGGCGACAAGGATTAGTTATCTTTGAGTTCGCTAGTTGGCGGTATTCGTTACAGAATTACTATGCCCGTCTGGAGACATCTTAAGAACTTCGGAGAATCCATTGACCTCTATGGCATGAAATTGTCATGATCCAAGAATATTAGAGTGGTGAATTGCCGAATGATCTTTCCTGATTTTTTATACTTGACAGAAGACACAACATATTAGCGAACGACATTAAAGACACCCTTATAGAACGCCGGATTTTTTACGGATAAGTAGTCCGTATGTCATAAACTTCCGGATTTTTTTGATTGATACTAAACTTAACACGGAACTTAACAAAAAACAAAACAACATAATACCAATGAAAACAAAATAATTGACAAACACCTAATGTATGTGTAGTATTATTTTATAGTATTTGCGTTAAGAAAATATATTCCAAGGTTTGAATCGTTCTGAAAATCCGTATGTCGTTGGTTCGATTCCAACCTGTGGCACGAAAGGCTTCTGAATTATTCAGAAGTCTTTTTTTTTGTCTCAAAATGCATTATATTATATAGTATGAAATTAAATCAGAATGTTGTGGCCTTTACTGGTGGGGGAACCGGGGGGCATATTTATCCTGGGCTGGCGGTGGCTGATGAGCTCAGGGGAATGGCACAAAGGGATAATAATCAAATTACTATAAACTGGATTGGCTGCTCAAAGGGAATGGACGGACAGCTTGTAAAAAAGGCTGTTGGACCGGACGGAAGGCCGACTGCAGATTCATTTTACGGCATTCCTTCGGGTAAGCTGCGCCGTTATTTTTCATGGCAGAATTTTACAGATATGTTCCGCATTGTTGGCGGTTATTTTAGTGCACGACGCATTCTTAAAAAGCTTCGCCCTGCATTTCTTTTTTCAAAGGGCGGCTTTGTAAGCGTACCTCCTGTACTTGCAGCAAAGCATCTTGGA
The DNA here is from genome assembly GCA_017616165.1 of Treponema sp. GTDB lineage: Bacteria > Spirochaetota > Spirochaetia > Treponematales > Treponemataceae > Treponema_D. The sequence continues at coordinate 44,036 of JAFZYR010000019.1, read as the reverse complement.
ATCCCTGTATTTACTCACGAATGTGATTTTACGCTGGGACTTGCAAACAGACTCAATTTTAAATCTGCAGATACAATGTTTGTTTCCTACGAAGAAACAAAAAACCGACTGCCTGCTGCAGATCAAAGCCGCGTTACTGTAACCGGAAACCCTGTGCGCCCTGTAATTTACAAGGCAGATGCAGCAAAGGGCAGGGAGTTTTTGCAGATAAATGATGAATATCCCGTGCTTCTTGTGCTTGGCGGTTCTTCCGGAGCAAGGCAGATAAATGAGTTAGTTTGGGCTAACCTTGACCAGCTTACCCAGCATTTTACTGTGGTTCATCAGACAGGTTTACTCAACGCAGACAGCACAACTGAGCAGGAGCTAAAGGATAAATACAACGGACGCTATAAGCCATATCAGTTTATTTATGAACAAATGCCTGATGTGCTTGCCGCAGCAGACATTATTCTTTCGCGTGCCGGAGCTAATTCAATCTGGGAAGCAGCCGTGCTTTCAAAGCCTATGGTGCTCATCCCGCTTTGCGGTAGCGGAACTCGCGGAGACCAGGTGGACAATGCAAAGTTTTTTGAAGAAAAAAATGCAGCCATGGTGCTGCTTGGAGAACAGGCTGATTCAGAATGCCTTTGGGACGCCCTGCAGAAAATGCTTGATGAAAAAACAAGAAGTGAATATTCGGCAAACGTATATAAAATGACCGGCGGAATAAAGCCTGCTGAAAAAATTGCTCAAATATTGTATAATCAGCTTAAACTCACAGAAGGAAAAGAGTCATGAGTATTGCACTTACAGACGTTATATTTTTATTAATCATTCTCATTTTTGCAGTAATTGCCGCAGCCAAAGGCTTTATCAAAGCAATTTTTGGAAAGCTTTGCTGGATACTCGGACTTTTGGGAGCCTTCTTTTTTTACAAAAAGCTCATGTCCCACATGACAGCCTTAGTTCATAACGAAACCGTTTCCTTTATACTTTGCTTTGTGCTCATTTTCGTCGTAATCTTTTTAATCGTAAAAATCATTCAGACAATTTTTGAACGCATCTTTGACGGCGAAATTATGAAGGGCCTTGACCGTTCCCTTGGATTTTTCTTTGGACTCATAGAAGGTCTTGTAGTTATTTTTGTATTTGTACTTATCCTTACATATCAGCCGTGGTTTGACTGCACAAAGATTTTTGAAGGAAGCCTGCTCATAAAGCTTTTGTCTCCTTTACTTGATTATTCAAGCCAGAGCCTGCCGGAAATTAAACCCGAAACAGCAGCCGCTTTTGTTACGGGAGGAATGTCATGCTTGAAAATCTCGTAGGACAGGATGCTGCCAAGGCTATTGTAAAAGACATAAAGAACAATAACTTCCCCGGTGCCGTGCTTTTTGCAGGCAGCAGCTGTACGGGTAAGCTCACTGCAGCTCTTGAGGTAGCACGCGCTCTTTCCTGCAATGGAGATGACAAGCCTCACTGGCTTTGTGAATGTCCTTCGTGCCTTCGTCATAAGGCGCTCAACTGTGCCAACATTCTTTTGATGGGACCGCGCGACTGTTCCCTGGAAATAAGTGCAGCCAAGGATTCCTTTATCAAATCCTACAGAGACAACGACAGTCATCTTAAGGCCTGCCGTTATCTTTTTTTGCGAAGTGTACGTAAGCTTACCTTAAGGTTTAGCGGCATTTTGTGGGAAGGCGAGTCCAACTTAAACAAGCTTGCACCGGTCATGGAAAAAATAAACGAAAACCTTGAGCTTATTGATTTTCCTCGCGAGCTTCCTCCGTTTGATGAAACTGTAAAAATCTGCGGAGAGCTTGAAGCAGATTCCCTCAAGCTTGAAAGTGATTTTCTTTATGACTCCATTCCTGTAAACCAGATCCGCAATATGGAAAAATGGGCCTGCATCCGTGCCGACGAAGGAAAGAAAACTGTTATTATAGAAAATGCCGAAAGCATGCAGGTTAGTGTACGCAATGCGCTGCTCAAGATTCTTGAAGAGCCGCCTGAGGACTGTGTATTTATTCTGCTTACAACAAGGCGCAATGCAATAATGGAAACAATTCTTTCGCGAGTACGCACTTATAATTTTAAGGACAGACCTCTGGAGGTTCAGCAGGATGTAATTAAGCGCGTTTTCCACAACGAATATTTTAATGGTCAGATTGATGAATTCCTTTTGAACTACCTGCCTTATCCTGCAGACAAGGTGCGCGTTCAGTCAAAGGAATTTTTCCAGGGAATTATGAACGGTAAGATTCCGGACTGCGATGCCCTTGTAAAAACCTGTGCAAATTTTGAACCACGCGTAGAATTTAAAATCTTCCTTAATGGAATTACAGAGCATGTGCGCCCGGCCTTAGCTTCTATGGCAGGAACTCAGGCCTGTGCAGAGCTTTCTAAAACCCTGCGCCAGTGCTACGAAAACGTAACGCTTTATAATCAGGGAGTAAAGCCTGCGCTTGAATGTCTTATAAGGGACATTAATAAAATAAATGTTTTATATGGTAGGGTATTTTCGGCAATATGAGAGGCTATGTAAAAAGAGTTTCGCAAAAGTTCAACAAGCTTTCTAATGAACAGCTCATTTCTCTTTTGGACGACATGGTAGAAGAAAACGAAAACCTGTATTCCATACTTGAATGTATTTCTGCCGGCCTTTTAATTTTAGACAACGACTTTTACCTTCAGCAGTCAAATAAAATTGTAGAAAGCCGTCTTAGCTTTTCTGTATATCTTGATGACCCTAAGGCAACGACAGTTCCTATCTGGGAAATAATGGAAGATCAGGAAATTGGCGACTACTTTAAAAAATGTGCCGAAAAGGGCATTACAAATACAACCGAAGATTTTACTGTAATGACAAGCGGCGGTTCTGTAAGATTCCTTACAATTACCATGACTCCGCTCATGCACGACGGCCAGACCACCGGTAAAATTATTCTGGTGCGCGATGTTACCGAAAAAAAGAACCAGGAGGTACTGCTGCACCGCATGGAAAATATGGCAAATCTTACCAACCTTGCGGCAGGCATGGCCCACGAAATTAAAAATCCTCTTGGTGCAATTTCCATTCATATTCAGCTTATTCAAAAGGCGTTGGAAAAGGCCAGGGAAAACCGCAATATTCTTCCCGATAAAAAATTTGTAGAAGATCACGTAGACGTTGTAAATGACGAAATTGACCACCTGAACAAGCTCATTATGGACTTTTTGTTTGCAGTGCGTCCTATTAATGCACAGCTTGAGCTTAAAAAGCCGGCGGCTCTTATTCAGAATATCGTTGACTTTTTTACTCCGGAATTTCACGACAACGGCATAAACGTAAAGCTAATAATCAAAGATTCGGACTCAAGACTTTTGCTTGATGAAAAGCTTTTGCGCGACATTATTATGAACCTGGCACAGAATGCGCTTGCGGCTATCAAACAGAAAAAGGCGGATGAAGCAACCTCTGATGATTACACCGGCGAATTTACAATTGAATGTGCTTCTGATGACAATAAGTACTATATAATTATAAGCGACAACGGCTGTGGTATGAAAAATGAGACAGTTTCAAAAATCTTCGAGCCATATTTTACAACCAAAGCAAACGGAACTGGTCTTGGCATGACCATGGTTTATAAAATAGTAAAGGAATTTTCCGGTGACATACACGTTGAGTCACAGGAAGGAAAGGGCACTGTCTTTACAATGCAGTTCCCGTTGAAGCACGACGGAACATTGGCAATTGGAAATTAACGAGGCATTATATGTTTACAATATTAACAATCGACGATGAAGAAAACATACGCAACGGACTTGCAGACAATTTTGAGCTGGAAGGTTATAACGTAGAAAAAGCCTCTAACGGAAAGGAAGGCCTTGCAAAAATTGCACAGGGTGGAATTGACCTTGTAATAACTGACCTTCGCATGGACGGCATTCCCGGAGAAGAGGTTGTGCGCCGTGTTACTACCGAAAACCCGGGCATTCCAATTATTGTTCTTACAGGTCACGGCTCCATAGAAGATGCAACTGCCGCAATAAAGGCCGGTGCCTACGACTTTTTGACCAAGCCTCTTGATCTTGACCACTTAAATCTCATTGTAAAAAATGCCCTCAAGGGCCGCGAACAGCAGCAGATTATCAGCGACCTGCAAAAGAAAATTAAAGAAGGCTCAAGCCCCGACCAGATGATAGGCAAGAGCGCAGAATTAAACCGTGTGCGCTCACTCATACAAAAAGCCGCTCCATCAAAAGCAAATGTTCTCATTACCGGAGAAAGCGGCGTAGGTAAAGAGCTGGTTGCAAAGTCCATTCACGACCAGTCTTCGCGCAAGGACAAGCCTTTTGTAATTGTTCACTGTGCAGCTCTTTCCGAAACCCTGCTCGAAAGTGAGCTTTTTGGTTACGAAAAGGGTGCCTTTACCGGTGCTGACACTCAGCACAAGGGCCGCTTTGAAGTAGCTGATGGCGGTACAATCTTTCTGGACGAAATCGGCGAAATTAATCAGGCAACACAGATAAAGCTGCTCCGTGTAATTCAGGAAAAAGCCTTTGAACGTGTAGGTGGAACCCAGCGCATAAATGTTGATGTACGCATTGTTGCCGCCACCAACCGCAACCTGGAAGAAGAGGTTAAAAACGGAAAGTTCCGCGAGGATCTTTTTTACCGTCTGAATGTTGTGCGCATTCCTCTGCCGCCGTTACGCGAGCGCAAGGATGATATTCCGCTTTTGCTGCACGCATTTTTACGCGAATTTAATATCGAAAACGAAAAGAATATTGCAGGCTTTGATAACCGTGCCAAGGCTGCCATTATGAAATACAGCTGGCCCGGAAATATCCGAGAGCTGCGCAACTGTGTAGAAAGCGCTGTTGTTATGTGCACCGGCGATGAAATTAAAATAGATGACCTTCCTGCCAGTGTACGCGAAAAGGGCGAAGAAAAGCTTATAAGCATTCCAATTGGAATGTCGCTTGATGAGGCTGAGCTTGTAATTATTCAGGAAAATCTGGCTGCCTGCAACGGCAATAAAACAAAATGTGCAGAGCTCCTCGGCATAGGCCGAAAGACCTTGCATCGTAAACTGGGTGTAGAAGAATAAAAAAAAACGTCATTGCGAGGAGTGAAACGACGTGGCAATCTATAATGTGGATTGCCGCGCTACGCTCGCAATGACGTATTGGTGTAGGTAAAAACGTACTTTACACTAGATCACCGTTCCCGAAGGAATAACGGCACCCTTACGAATGACAATGATACCATCAGCGCTGTAGAAGCTGCCATGGTCACCGTCTTCGTATTTCTTACCGCTCACACCAATCTGACAATTGTCGCCGATACGTGCGTTCTTATCGATGATGGTATTTGCAATCTTGCAGTTTTGTCCAATGCCTGTTACAGGTTTACCCTTGGCAATGTAATCTGCCTTCTCATCATCGTCGTCGTAGTAATCGGCACCCATCATAATAACACCATCCAGCTCCGTTCCTTTCTCGATAATTGAGCGTACACCAATTACAGATTTGTTGAGCTTACAGTCTGTAATGATACAACCCTCGGAAGTAAGGGAGCTTGTAATATCCGCCCTGTTAATCTTTGAAGGCGGAAGATTACGCATGTGCGTATATATTGGTGAATTGTTTGCATAAAAATCGAATGCAGGGCAGGCTTCTGTAAGCTGAATGTTTGCTTCGTAGAAGCTTCGGATAGTTCCGATGTCTTCCCAGTAGCCGTCGAAAACATAAGAGCAGATCTTTTTCTTGCCGATTGCAAGCGGAAGGATTTCCTTACCAAAGTCTGTATATTTTTCGTTTTCGCCCAAAAGGCATTCTTCCATTGTGTTTGCATTAAAGATGTAAATACCCATAGAAGCAAGGAATTCCTTTTCTGGAGGAAGTGCACCGCGTGCTTCTGCAGGGATTTTCCAGGAATCAATGTTCAGGTCTGGCTTTGGCTTTTCCATAAACTCTTTTACCTGACTGTTTTCATCAATTTTCATGATACCAAAGCCTGATGCATCATGTCGGTTTACGGCAGTTGTAGCAATTGTAATTTCGGCACCAGATTTGATGTGGGCGTCCATAAAGGCACGCAGGTCCATCTTATAAAGCTGGTCTCCCGAAAGAATTACATAATGTGTTGGTTTTTGTGTCTTAAAGTGAATGAAGTTCTTGCGTACAGCGTCTGCAGTTCCTTCATACCAGCCCGAATGCTCCAGTGTCTGTTCTGCAGCAAGAATTTCTACGAATCCGCCCGAAAAACGGTCAAAATTGTAGGAATTTGAGATGTGAAGGTGAAGCGAAGCCGAGTTGAACTGTGTTAAAAGGTATATTTTCTTATAGCCTGAATTGATACAGTTAGAAAGCGGAATATCAACGATACGATACTTACCGCCAAAAGAAACAGCCGGTTTAGAGCGTTCCTTTGTGAGAGGATAAAGACGTGTACCTTTTCCTCCTCCTAAGATCAATGCCAGAACTCTTGGTTCATCATTTTTTGCCATATATTACTCCTGTGTAATTTTCAGATGTATCTTTAATTATAAATCTGAAATTTGGATTTTGCAAATAAAAAAGAACGTCATTGCGAGGACCTAGAGCGTAGCGAAGGGGACGTGGCAATCCATAAATATGAATGCATTCCAGTAAGTGGATTGCCACGCTTTGCTCGCAATGACGATTTTTTTACTAAACTAAAATTTTCAAATGCCGAAATTAAAGTTAAGGATTAAACAAAATATAACAGGAGGAAAAGTTTAATGATTCGTGGATGGTATACCGGTGCTTCCGGTATGAATGCGCAGCAGAACAGGCTGGACGCAATATCCAATAATCTGGCAAACGTTGATACAGCCGGATACAAACGCGATATTGTAGTTTCAAAATCCTTTCCTGAATTGCTGATCCGCCGTACAAATGCAGACGGCGTTTATCAGATTCCAAACGGTATGGGTAGTACAGACGCTGCCCCTGTAATTGGAAAGCTTGGTCTTGGTGTAGAAACAAACGAAAACTACATCGATTTTTCACAGGGTTCATTTAAGCTTACAAACACTTCAACAGACGTTGCACTTGGCGGACAGGGCTTTTATGTAATTGATACTCCTGCCGGAGAACGCTATACACGCAACGGCGACTTTTTAATCGGTAAAGAAGGTATTCTCGAAACAAAGGACGGCTATCCTGTTCTTGGTGAAAACGGAATTATCCGTGTAGAAAACAATAAGTTTACAGTAAACCAGGACGGAGTACTCATCAACGAAGAGGGTGAAGAAATTGACCGCTTCCTCGTTGTACGCTTTGATAACGAACGCTACCTTAAAAAGATGGGCGAAAGCATGTACAGCACAAACGACATTGCAGGCCCAGCTCACATTGCAGAAGGTAACGAACGTCCACGCTTTGTTCAGAATTATACAGAAACAAGCAATGTAAACGTAGTTAATGAAATGGTTCAGATGATAGAAGTAAACCGTGCCTACGAAGCAAACCAGAAAACTATCACCTCTGAAGATTCTATGATGGGAACACTCTGGCAGAAGGTTGCCGTGCTCCAGTAATCAAAAAGGAAGGTAGATAAATGGTAAGAAGCTTATGGACAGCCGCAACTGGCATGAACGGACAGCAGTCAAATATTGATGCAATTTCTAATAACCTTTCAAACGTAAATACAACAGGCTATAAGCAGCAGCGCGTAGAGTTTGAAGATCTGCTTTATCAGAACCTCAAGCTTGCCGGAACTCCTGCTACAGAAGATACAGTTACTCCGGTTGGTATTCAGCAGGGAACTGGTGTTAAGGTTGGAGCTACACAGCGCATTATGAACCAGGGTTCTCTCCAGAATACTGGTGTTGATACAGACGTTGCAATTGTTGGAGAAGGCTTTTTCCGTGTTCAGCAGTATGACGGCTCTTATGTTTATACCCGCGACGGTACCTTTAAAGTTGATTCAAACGGACAGCTTGTAACAAACAATGGTCTTCGTGTAATGCCTGAAATTATTCTTCCGGAAGGCTATGATGTAAGTACACTCAACATCACACAGACAGGTCTTGTAAGTGTAAAGGTAAACGGTGGTAATGATCCAATAGAAGTTGGTCAGATTGAACTTTACCGCTTCCCAAACCCTGTAGGCTTGCAGGCAGAAGGTGATAACCTTTTCAAAGTAACAAATGCCAGTGGTGCACCGATTGAAGGTCGCCCGGGATATGACGGCTTTGGTGATGTTCGCCATAAGTTCCTTGAAATGTCAAACGTTTCTGTAGTAAACGAAATGGTTCAAATGATTGTTGCCCAGCGCGCCTACGAGTTCAACTCAAAGGCCATCCAGACCAGCGACAACATGTTGTCTACAGCAGTAAACTTGAAGCGATAGTGTCATTGCGAGGAGCATAGCGACGTGGCAATCCACTAAATAGATTGCTTCGCTTCGCTCGCAATGACGGTTGGGGGAAGTTATGAACGTAGGATTAGTAGCAAACACATATAGCGGAATAACTGGTGGACAGAGCGCACTTAACACTGCACGCACCAACAGCGAAAACGCAAAATTTTCTGAGCTTGTAGAACGCCTGCAATCTCAGGATGATGGCCGCGGAACCTTGTCTTCCAGCCAGATTGCACAGGATGGAAGACTCAACGGAGACTATACAACTGGCTTTGCCGGAACTTACACACTTGATTATGATAAGACTGCACTTGCTCAGGGTGCAGCTGCAAATCAGGCTAATGATCATGTTGTAGCAAAAACAATTGATAAGACAAGCCAGCTTTACGAAAAATGTCTTGAGCTCGAAAGCTTCTTTGTAAAGCAGATGCTCAGCGAAATGCGCAAGACAATTATGAAGGCAAACGAAAGCGACTTTGCACAGAACATGTACGAAGACATGCTTTTTGACGAATACGCCACAGCCATGACAAAAAATGCCGGCTTTGGTTTAGCAGATCAGATTTACTTGAGCTTGGAAGCATAAAAAGATTGTCGGGTCATGCCCGACAATGACATGTCATGTTCGGGCTTGACCCGGACATCTATATTAAAACAGAGGGTGGGAATGAAAAACTTTACTACAAATTTATTCAAAACAATTATTATTGTACTCGTGTTTGCCGCAGCTGTAATCTTTACCGGCTGTAACTCTGTAAAGGCAATCCCGCTTTCTTATTCATCTAATGAAGATGTTGATGTTGCATATATTTACTTTGAGCTATATAAAAGAAATTCAATCAGCGGTGCAACCTACATCACTTATGACGGAAAAGATACTCCAAAGGCAGAAAAATTTACTTACTGGTCACCTGTAGAAGTACCGGCAGGCCAGCCTCTCAAGCTTTCACTCAAGCTTTTGTATAAAGAGGATCGTTCAGATTTTGGAGATGACAACTGTGTTGCTGTATGCTGCACCTCAGTTTTTAATGCATTCGAAGCAGCACGAGATGTTAATCAGGAAATAATCTTTGATGTACCGCCGTTAGAGCCGTACGTCGATTATGTAATAAGTTACCGCAAGGGACCTGGTATTCCCGGTAACAGTTATGTAACTCTCACACGTAAAGACACCAAAGAGGTTATCTGCGTGCGAGAGTATAATTAAAGTTGGTAAAATTTTGGACTTGTTCCTGAAATTTTGTTTACATCCTTACCACCGTTGTGCGTTGCATAACGGTGGTTTTTTTTTTATTATATAAGTATGTCAGAGCTTACAAATCAAAATGTACCTAATCTCCCGGACGACCTTAACGGCGTTCATATTCATTTTGTAGGAATCAAGGGAACCGGCATGGCAGCCCTTGTTGAAATATTTGTTCACAACGGAGCAATCATTACAGGAAGCGATGTTGCCGAACGCTTTTATACAGATGAAATTCTGGAAAAGCTTGGAATCAAACCGCTGGAATTTTCCGCAGACAATATTACAGATGATATTCAATATGTTGTTTATTCAAGTGCATATAAGCTTGATGTAAATCCCGATCTTATAGAAGCAACTAAACGAAAGCTTCCGTGCCTTTTGTATACACAGGCGCTGGGGTCTTATTCAAATCTTTCTTATTCCTGTGGTGTTTGCGGAGTTCACGGAAAAACAAGTACAACCGGTCTTGTAGGAACAATCCTTAAACACATAGACGATATTCCGTCTCAGATTCTTGCAGGCTCGGTTATCAATTCATTTGGCGGAACCTGTACTTATACTTCGCCGCTTATCCCGACAGTTGCGCCGCAGGATAAAAAAACAAAATCAATTTTTGTTGCAGAAACCTGCGAATACCAGCGCCACTTTATGTCGTTCTTTCCTAAAAAAATCATCCTTACTTCTGTAGAGCCGGATCACGAAGACTATTATCCGACCTACGAAGATATCCGCGATGCCTTTGTAGATTATATCTGCCGGCTTCCTATGTTTGGCGAGCTCATTTACTGTGCAGATGATGCTGGGGCAGTGGAAACAGCGCTGCTTGCCTATAACAAAAGGCCAGACCTTCATCTTGTTGCCTATGGTGAAGCAGCCGGCGGAGACTACAAGCTTAGCTTTGGTCAGGTAAAAAACGAACGCAACGAGTTCACGCTTGGTATTTTTGATAAAACCCTGGCTTTAAAGGTTCCGGGCAAGCATGAGGTAAAGGATGCCGCTGCCGCAGTTGCACTTGTCTGTCAGCTCATAAGATATTTTGGAAAGCATCCTGCAGATTACGCTCAAAAAATTGCTCAGGGACTTTTGGAATTCAGCGGTGGTAAGCGACGAAGCGAAATTGTACGCCACTTTACAACACCTCTTGGAAACGATGTTCTTGTTCTTGATGATTACGGTCATCATCCTACAGCAATCAAAACTACCCTGGAAGGCTACCGTCAGTTTTACAGCGGACGCAAAATCATTCTGGATTTTATGAGCCATACCTACAGCCGTACTCAGGCGCTTTTGGAAGAGTTTGCCGCAAGCATGGATACAGCAGATGTTGTAATTCTTCATAAGATTTACAGCTCCGCACGCGAAAATGCCGCAGACTTTACAATCACCGGACGCACACTCTATGACAAAACCGTTGAGCATCAAAGGGCAGCCGGAACTACAGCAAGCAGACACAATGCAATTTATTATACAGAAGAAATTCTTGATGCCAAAAGCATTGCACAGATGGAGCTTGAAAAAAAGCTTCCACCGGAATACCCGGACGGCTATCTTTTTGTAACAATGGGCGCCGGCGACAACTGGAAGCTTGGGAGGGCACTATATGACTAGCATGACAGGCTATGCCTACGAAGAAAAAACTACGGACGCTGCAGTTGTTTCTGTAGAAATCAAATCGGTTAATTCACGCTTTCTGGATTTGTCAGTAAATCTGCCTTCTTATCTTAATCCTATAGAAAGCTATTTCCGCGGTAAGATAAGTGATAAGGTTGCGCGCGGCAAGGTTGATGTTTATATTCGAATAAAGGAAACTCACAGTGAAGCTGCAGTAGAGGTTGATACAGAGCTTGCAAAATCATATATGAAGGCATATAACAAAACCATAAAGGCAGTTGGTCTTCCTGTTGTAAGCCCGGATGCTGTTTTTACAGCTCTTATTAATCAGGAAGGAATATTAAATTCCAACCATGATTATGACGTAGAAAAATACAAGGCTATGATTGACCCGGTTTTTGATGCCGCCTTTGAACGCTTTTTACAGGATAAGGAGAGGGAAGGGGCCAACATGAAAAAAGACCTGCTTGAAAAGCTTGGTGTGCTGGAAGGTTGTGCCGCTTTCTTTAAAGAATGGCAGCCAAAAATGGAAGGCTATTTTAAGGAGCAGATTACGGCAAAATTCAACGAGCTGCTTGGAGAAAACGCAGATCAGAACCGCATTATGACCGAGACTGCCGCAATGCTTGTAAAATACACTATTAATGAAGAAATTGTGCGATTGTGCAGTCATATTGGTGCAATGAAAACCGAGCTCAATGATAATCCGGTTCCGGGAAAACGACTTGACTTTATCTGCCAGGAAATGAACCGCGAAATCAATACAATAGGAAGCAAAAATCAGTTTGCAGAAGTCGGCGCTATGGTAATTAATGCCAAAGATGCCCTAGAAAATATACGCGAGCAAAGTAAGAATGTAGAATAGATTGCCACGTCGCTTTCGGCTCCTCGCAATGACGGTGGGCTTCGTCATTGCGAGGAGCGTAGCGACGAAGCAATCCACATAACAGGAGGCATATTATGAACCCAACAAAAGACCTGCGCATTGCAATAAGCGGAAAAAGTGGCTGCGGAAATACTACCGTCAGCGGTTTACTGGCCCAGAAGCTCGGCATCAAGCTTATCAATTATACCTTCCGCCAGCTTGCTGCCGAAAAAGGCATGACTCTAGCCCAGGTAATTGAGGCAGCCAAAAATGATGACAGCTACGATAAATATGTAGACCAGCATCAGGTAGAGCTTGCCCGTGCCGAGCCTTGTGTTCTTGGAAGCCGCCTTGCCATCTGGATGCTCAAGGAAGCAGACCTTAAGGTTTATCTTTATGCCAGCGATCAGACCCGCGCCCAGCGTATTTTTAACCGCGAAGGTGGAGACCTTCAGGCAATTATCGATTTTACTGCCATGCGCGACAGAGAAGACACCGGCCGCTACAAGGAATTTTACGGCATAGACAATAATGATTATCAGTTTGCAGACATCATTATAGACACCGCAAACTATCTGCCCGATCAGATTGTAGAGATTATTGTTAATAAATTAGTTGAGAAGGGGTTGGTTAGTTAATGGATTGCTTCGCTTCGCTCGCAATGACTGTCATTGCGAGTTCAGTGACATGGCAATGACCGTCATTGCGAGGAGCGGAGCGACGTGGCAATCCACTTTTAGAATTTACTCTCCGCAAATCCCATCCAGCCGTCATTAGCCAGCAATGCCTTTTGTGCATCATCCAGCTGGAACGGATAACTCTTAGAAAGTGAACCCGCAATAAGCTTTACCTTAGCAGTGCCGTCATCATTAATGACAATTTTGCATTCGGTATCCTTGCTTGCAAAGGTTCTGAACATATCTGCAAGAGATTTTCTGTCAATTTCAATAGCCATGATGCTGCTTGCAGCCATATCCTGCTTAAAAGGCTTGGCAAAGGTTGGTGCAACAACAGTAAAAAGTCCGCTTGCTTCAAGGGCACTGGCTGTATGCTCGCGTGCAGTTCCGCAGCCAAAGTTTTCTTTAGTAATGATAACTTTTGTTCCGGCAACATCGGTCTGTGCATTAAAGCCATCAATCTTTAAATCTTCAAAAATATGTGCTTTAAGCTCCTGTTTTGGAAGCTCCTTCAAATAGTTTTCCAAAATAATTTCATCTGTGTTAATGTCTGACCTGTCAAGAAAAAGCACCGGTCCACCAAAAGTTTTCAATTTGTTCCCCCTGAAAATTTTGTTTCTCCTTATAGTATAACATAATTTTGTGTAAATGTGTAAAAAAATAATTCTCCGTCCCAGACCCCCCTCACGTCATTGCGAGGCCGCAGGCCGCGGCAATCCACATACAAACACGAGACCCCCTTCCGTCATTGCGAGGAGTGAACGAAGTGAGCGACGCGGCAATCCATATTATAGAAGAAACCCCACATTTTTCTTGGAATTTCCCCCAAATCATGCTATAATACCTTGTTATTGTTATCAGAATATTACCATCTGGAAGGAGAGTCCAAATGTCAAAACATTCATTCCGTTCAATTATTAAATCGTTTACATTTTTAGCACTCATAACATTCCTCACCTCCTGCGAAGGCTTTTTCACCAACAACGACGTAGATGACAAAATCCGCGCCGCCATCGATTACGCCAACACCCCTTTCAGCACCTTCGTAGTCAGCGCCGACAGCAATGCCGGAACAATCATACCTTCCGGACAGGTTCAATATAAACCGACAGATACACAAATAATTACATTTACACTAAAACCTCAATACCAGTTTATAAAATGGAATTTCAGCTATAAAGAAATAAGCAAAGGTAATGATGCACCAACACTTACTGCCACTGATCCCAACTGGTGGAAGGATTATATAACAATTAAAAAAGATGAACATGGAGAACCAGACAATAAGGGTGAAATTGAATACATTCTTGAAATTCAATTTACAAAAGCTACCGAAAATCTTCTTATTGAGCCAGTATGTTCGCTCAAGCCGGAAATTAAATCTTTTTCTCCTGCTTATGACTTAAAAGGCGTAAGTCGCGAAGCTCAGGTATCAGTTGAATTTAACAGTCCCGTTGATACCACAACAATATTCTTTAATCAAACTGAAATAGATGCAATTTCGGGAATAACAAATGTATTAAAAAATGATCAAAATCAAATTTATGCTTATGAAAAAGATGACAAACGATATTTTAAGAATTTTGAAATTTTATTAGGAAATGCTGAATTAAATATTAATGATTATTATGGTGATTTATCTTATAGACAGGAAATTAATACACTGTTTTTAACACCAAAAAAGCCTGTTGAAATTGTAGGTGATGTTGTTGAAATAAAAATCCATTTTATGAATGGAATAAAAAACATAAATGGTGCAAGTCTAACAGATACTACAAAAATATTTTGTGTAAATAAATCAACTAACCAAAAGGCAGATATAGCAATAAAATATACAGAAGGTTCTCCTACACAGAACAATAAGATAGATGCATTTGTTGATCAGGAAATAGTTTTTCCTTCTGATGAAAAACTTCAGTTTTTATATTGGAAATTGACCGCAAATTCTCCAGAATCAATTTCGAAAATTACTATATATAATAATTCTGATAAATTACCTTCAATGAAATTCTGTGCAAATGCTGTAATACTTCCAAGTGAAGGTGTAACAATAACTGCTGTTTATAAAATACGCCCGGAAATTGTTTCAAATGGTTTTACGCCTATTGATCAGAATAATGGTGTAGATAAAGATTCTGAAATAAAGATTGTTTTTTCAGAACCTGTAAATCTAGATAGTTTTAAAAATGGTTATAAAATAAGCTGCGATGGAAATGATGTCATCGACAATTTTGATATTCCAATTTATGATCCAGAAGATTCAACTTATAGAACAATATTAATAAAAGCTACATCAAATACAATAAGTGTAAGTCTTGGTGAAAAAAAGAAAATTACAGTAACAATTCCTGGAGGTCTTTATTACGAGTATATTGATACTTCGAATGGAATTACTTATCAAATTACAGCAGGACAGGACATAGTAAGAAGTTATAAAATCAATTCTGATACAAATGAAAAAGCTTATATTACTTTCCCTGCAATTAATTCAGAGAAGGGTTCTTTTTCAAATCCAGGAAGAGCATATTATTGTGTTGGAGATACAATTTCTATACTATTCAATGAGCCTAAATATGGGCAGCAAGGATTTCAAAAATATCAATTTTTAGGTTGGATTATTCCAGGAAATATTTCTGATAAGATTGAATGTAAACAATCTGATTTAAATCCACTCCTTTATGAGTTTACAATAAAAGGAACAATCGGAAATTCTTCATCTCCTGTCTCAATAAATGCAGATGTGCGAGAAAAACTTCGTGTCATTGATTTTTCTCCTGAAGATTCTACAGATGGTGTTGCTAAAGATTCTGATATAGAAATTACATTTAATTATGAGCCTCTGCTTTTAGATTGTAAATCACTTATTACAATTACATATAATGGTGTTTCATATCCCGAATCCTTTCCTGTAAGCAATTGGGAAATTAGTTCAATTACAGATTCTAATAATCAAATTCGATATAAACTTACTATTCCTGCCAGTTCAAGTAACCGTCTTGCTGTTAGCAATAAGGGAAGAATTCAAGTAACTATTGATAGCAACTTAACTTATACTGCGGAAGATGGAAAAGTATTATCGATAAGCGAAAACAATCGTACTAATTCCTACTGTGTAAATGAAAGTACAAAGGAATTTGCAACATTAACTTTCAATGAGATTGGAGAAGAAGGTTCAATAAGTTATAGAAACAAAGATAAGTATAGTATGGGTGAAAGAATTTCTCTTTCATTCAATCAAACTGATGATTATGAGTTTTTATACTGGAAAACAAATAATGATTATGTAGTTTCTTTTGATAATCGCTTTGAAAAAAATACATCAATGACAGTTAATACAGCTGGTAGTGCATCTATTTCTGCTGTATGTACACCAAAACTAAAGCTCTTAGACAATGGATTTACTATTATCAAGGATGAAATAAGTGGTGCAGTTTCTCCTGTTGGTGGTCCTTATCCAAAAGATTCCGATATAATATTGAATTTTAATCATTCAATAGATAACCCGGAAGATGAATTGAATGAATATTTAAAGATTTATATTGGTGGTGATATAAATAACAGTATATATCATAATTATACTTATTCTGCTAATGATTCTCAATTGACATATACTGCTAAACAGAATGCTAGAATCCAGATTAATACAAATCAGACTATCAGCGTAAGGTTATTAACTGGTTTGTATTATGAATATACAGATAGTGTAATAACACAACCAAAGAAAATTTATTTAAAACAAAATGAAACAAAATCCTTTACAATTGATACATCAACTATTAAAAAAGCCTCTGTTCAAGTAATAAACGATAATGCAGATTGGGGTAAAATAACAGATAATTCAAACAATAATTTTACAACTGATGCAAACATTTATAGCAAGGACAAATCTTTTATTGTTAATTTTATACCGGAAGATGATTACCAATTTATATGCTGGACAGTTTCCGGAACAACCTCTAATGTCAGCCTAAGTAATTATGCAGATACAACAACAACTATAACAGTAATAAATTCAAATGACGGCACAGCCATTATTAAGCCGTATTGTGTGCCAAAATTAAGTGTTGTTTCTATAAGCGTTATAGAGGATGATCAGGAGTATAATCTGGATGAGAATCCAAACAAAACCTTCAGAAAGGATGCAACATTTGTTGTTACTTTGAGTAAACCATTAACAAGTTTTCAGAGTAGGTATGTACATTTAAAATATAATGGGGTAAATCTTGAAGGAGATGTATTTGAATTAAATCATGAAGATAATACTGCTGTATTTACATTTGTTCCCAAAAATAATAAATATATTTCTGCAGGCGGAATTGTACAATTCGTTGTAGAAATTGATAAACGAATTAGTTATATAGAGAATTATCAGAATATTATTTATAAGGATGTTGGATTACGTGATAATTTTTCTAAAGGTATTAAAGTAAATCAAAAGACTTTGGTTACACATACTATAGAAACTCAAGGTTATGAGTATTTATATGGAGAAAATGGAGCAATGGTACATAATCAAGAAATCATGAGTGATATAGCAGGAGACTTTACTATTGGAAAAAGCTATCAATGTTATGCAGGTGAAGAAATAGATTTCAAGTTCAATCTTAGTGACTATTTTTATTTTGAAGAAGTTATGTTCCGTGTTTATAAAAACGGAACGCAAATCTTTTCATATGAAGATTTAGTACACTTTGAGAATGAAGGAACGCAGATGAAAGTTATTTTTAATTCATCAGAAGAATTAAAAATATCTATTAGAGTATATACACGAAGAAAAGTAATATTAGACGATATATCAATTTTACCTAAAAGTTGGTTGAAAACTTACGATACTTTAACTTTATCATTTTGTGGTAGAATTGATGATAGGAATAGAAAGCCAATAAAGGTATTTAGATATTACTGGGATATCGATTACATTAATGAAATTTATACCGAGGTATATGAGGATATATCTAAATATTTTTATATAGGAAGTTCTGGTAGTACTGACTATACTCAAATTTATGAAGGATCTTCGTATATAATTGCTTTTGATTCAAGAAATTCAGAAAATGTTTTATTTCCATGCGATAATCTTTATATTACTATTGACCCAGAACTAATCAGGGCGTATTCAGGTTTCGAATGGGATGGAATTAACCCAAAAATTGCAACTCAGAATAAGGTAATTAACGGTAAGGAGTATATTACATTGGAATATTGGTTGAGTGGTGAATTTGAAAGGGAAGCTCCTCGGTTTATTTGTGAAAAAGTTTATGTTCAGGAACAGGCTATTAGTCCTTATACTAATGAAACTTTAACTGAGTCACAATGGATAGCAAATGCAAATTATTATGATTCTTCTGATTTTCCACAAAATCCAGTAATAAATGATAATTTAATGTATAAAATTGATGAAGATTGGGGGTTTGGTTGGTGTTATGTAGAAAATAATCCTAATAGACCTATATTTGATTTAACTTCATGTCAGGAAACTATAACTAAAACTGGAAAATTATATTATTATCATGATGTAGATGATAATTTTGAAGTAAGCGAATGTTATGATATTACTATTACACCTTTATATAAGTCAAAATCACCTGGCGCGAATGAATTTGAAGCTGAAATATTAACTGATTCAATTCCTATAGTTATTGATAAAGTAAGTTATAGAGGAGGAGCAGTTGGTGTTTTAGATTTATCAAGTTATGAGAAAAATGTAATATATCGTATTTTGTTTAATTATTACGATGTTCATATGAATAAGGCAAGTATGGTATATTATGTTTATTATTCATCTTAAGATTTACAGGTAGTTTTGTTATTAAAATACCGCCCTCTTCAACAGGCTCAGGGACCGCGGGGTAAGTCTCAGGGGCCACAGCCCACCGAAGTGGTAGGACTAATTATTCTTGTTTCTGTCCCTCATTTTTTTTCAATTCTTCCAGCACCAGTTCTAATGGTGCGTTCATGTCTTTGGCAGCAGTTTCTGGGGTGGCTTTGTATTTGTGGACGAGAGTTATAGCGGCTTCTATGGCTTTTTGTTGAGTGCCTTCTCTGAGACCTTCCATGATGTTGTCACGGACTTTTAAATGTTCAATCATGTAAGCCTCCTTGTTCTGCTCACGATTTTTGATTTCTTCAATCAGTTTAGCAATTTTATCTGTAAGTTCGTCTGTTGGTTCTTTACATTTAATATAATTCAGAAATGACTGTATTTCAAGGTCTTTTTCATATTCTGCGGCAGCGGCATTAAAGAAAAACTTATAGGTTTCATCATTTAGTACAAAATCTTTATCTTCCTGACAGGTAGTTTTAAAAGTGTAAACAGGCAAACCTTTTTCAAACGGATCTTCCTTGCATAAAAAGATTATGAAGGTTTCACTTAAGTTTGTGTAATCAACTCCTGTGAGCAAAGTACTTGCATCAATCATAGAACTGTAATACCTGCTTCGCTTTGGAAGTTCATCATTTGCAACTTTCTGCATACAATATGGTGAGTCTCTCAGATGTTGCAAATCGTGGATTTTGCTTCATACTTAAAGTTAGAAACAAGTAAAAGCATACCACAAACAAAAGGAGACCCACCATGGAAAGTGTAATTTATGTTGGAATTGATGTCCATAAGGACACGTATTATTTAAGTTCTTTTTTGCCTGAAAAGAATCTGATTTTTGCTCAGACAGAAATGAAAGCAGACAGTAAAAGTGTAATGAAATATTTGGATAAAGTTTCAGATATGAATAACGGAGCTGTTGTTTTAAGCGGCTACGAAGCAGGTCCCACTGGATTTAAGCTTTGTCGAGATTTGATTAAATGGAATTATAATTGTGTTGTAATGGCACCAACATCTATTGCCAAAACAACAAGAGATAAGATGGTAAAGACTGATAAAGCAGATTCTGTATTATTGGCAAAGTCTTTGGCTTTCCATTCGTATAAGCAGGTTGTTTTACCAAATGAAAATATTGAAGCGTTAAGGGAAGTTGTAAGAATGCGACATTTTGCACAGAAAGAATGTAAGCGAGCAAAACAGTCCTTTTTGTCTTTTCTTTTATCAAATGGATTTTCATATCCATATGGCGGGAAAAATACTTATTGGTCAAAAAAATTTATGCTTTGGGTAAATACTATTCATTTTAATTCTGAATATTTAAATTTTTGTAAAGAAGAGTATCTGGCTGAAGCTGTTAGAATGATTCAAAGAGTAAAAACTCTTGATAAGAAATTAGAAGAATTACAGGAAACTGAAGAGATAAAAGATAAGGTTCGCGCTTTAAAATGTATTTCAGGTATTAATACGCTGACAGCAATGACTTTAATTACAGAAGTTGGAGATTTCAATAGATTTAAAACGGCAGGTCATTTTGCAAGTTATACAGGATTATGTCCAGGAAGTCATTCGAGTGGTCTAACAGACAGATCAACAGGAATAACAAAACAGGGAAATAGAATTATTCGACGGTTATTAATTGAATCTGCAAAAGCAATAAGGCGCTCCTGTCCGCAAAAATCTGAATATTTATTAAAGCGGCAAATGGGAATGCCTAGTGAAATAATTAATTATGCAGATAAGGCTTCTTCCAGATTAAGAAGAAGAATGAGGCGGTTGGATAATAACGGATTGAATTATAACAAAGTTTCGGCAGCATGTGCCAGGGAACTCGCATGTTTTGTTTGGGGTATGATGACGAATCATATCGCTTAATTAATTATGTAAATAAAAGGGGCAGGAACAGGAGAAATAGGCTTATGTAACTATCTTCGTTCGAAATGTCAGGACAGTTTTATCTTTTGATAGAACTGATTCCAGTTTGCATAGTGTAAGAGTTTTTTCGGCGGGCCATTGACCTGAGGTAAAACAATTTGTTGAATCCTCGAATATCATAGTGGTCAAAACCGGTTAAACTCCGAACCTGCTCTTTTTTTGTTCTTTGATATTGACAAGAGACTCACCATATCATCTCCACATTAAATATCCTGGAGCTGTCTTTTACATAGGCATCAAACCTTACACCGCGGCTTTCGTAATAAGGTTTGAGTTCTTTCTGGACTTCCTGCCTTTCGATGTGATCCAGCCTGATTTTGAGCAGATGTTCAAGAATAGAAATGCAAATATCATCATTCTGCATGACCTGATAGAAAATGAAGTCATCTGTAAAATCCAGATCTTCAAATGGTTTTAATGTTGATAACATATTGTTACCTCCTATAAATAAATTTATCTATAGTTAATATGGAAAAAATTTGGGGTTTATTACAAAAATTTGATGAAAATTCTTAAAAAAATTGAAAAAATCTTAAAAATTTTGAATTTTCCCCAAAAATCCTGTATAATATAGTGTGTATTTTAATAGAAGAAACCAAAGAATCGGGGAAGACAAATTGAAGCGATTTTATTCTTGGGTGCTGGCCGGGCTTTTGATGGCGGCTCCACTTAGTGCGGTTGATTTTACTTTTACGGCGGCACCGGCAGTTAATATTTCTTTGCAAAAGGAAATGCCAATCGGTTTTTCCGGCTTTGTTCAGGCAGATCTTAATCTATTTAATTTTATGACCTTTGGTCTGGAAGCAAATTATACTTTTTTTAAGCCGACCGGTTTTATTAAGCCTGTTCAGCTTTATGGCGGCGGGCTTGACTTTGGGCTTTACTTTTTTCCGCTTTCCAGAATATATACAGGAATTGGCGGAGGCTTTGGTGCAAACTCAGGTTATGTAAATGTGCGCGAAGCAAACGATGTTTACAATACCTATAATCCAACAGGACTTTATTACCGCGGTTATGCAGACCTTGGGTTCAGATTTACTCCGGACTTTATTCTTACCATTCACGGCGGTTATCTTTCATACGTAAAGCAGAACTTCAGTGCCTTTAACAACGGCTTTTTTGGCGGAATTGGAATAAAAATCAACAAATCTGTAGGCGCTTCGCAGAATCGTACCAAAGCTGTTACTGTAAGTCTTGAACAGTACGGAGACATCTATCCTTCGTTCAGCCGTGTTTACCGCGATAATGAATGCGGCATGCTTACAATTACAAATCACGAATCGGCCGAAATCCGTAACGTTCACATTTACTTTGATGCCGACAAATATACCTCCAGCGTAATTGAATGCGGAACCATTTCGCGGCTCAACCGGAACAAGAGTGTGGAAATCCCTCTTTTTATTGATTTTTCCGAAGATATTATGTCATTCAGCGAAAACGGGCTCATTCCCGGTAACGTAACAATTGAATACCAGATGCTTGGCCAGAAGCGAAAGGTTCAGCAGAGTGTTACGCTTGCAGTTCATAATCGAAATGCCTTTGTGTGGAGCGACACGGCAGCGCTTAGTACCTTTGTATCCTCTGAAACTCCAGAGGTACAGAACTTTGCCAAAACTGTTGCAGGCATTGCACGAAATCAACTTGCCACTGGTATGAACCGAAACCTTCAGTTTACTGCAGCCATGTTCCTGGCTTTGCGCTGTGCGGGCATTACATATTCCGAAGACAAGCTCACTCCATTTACAGATTATCATCTTAGCGACGAAGAGGATTCAATCCTTTATCCATTACAGACTATGGAATGTCTTAGCGGAGACTATGATGACTTTGCCATTCTTCTTATGTCATGTCTTGAGTCTCAGGGTATAAGCTGTGCCTATATGACAACTCCTGATGATTTTATTGTTTTTGTTGATTTAGCGCTTTCTGCAAGTGCAGTCGGAAATCATTTTTTAGATACCGAATCAGTTTTTGTTGATGAAGACGCCAACACTGTTTATCTGCCGCTTGCAATGTCTCGCTTTGAAGGTGGTTTTACCCAGTGCCGTAAGCATGGATCCGAAGTGCTCAAGCAGATTATGAATGATGAAGAAGGGGAGTATGAGTTTATTCTTCTTGAAGATGCCTGGTCTGTTTATAAGCCTGTTGTATTTAATGTAGCTTCGCAAAATCTTCCTGTGATTGATGACTCATATATTGCATATCAGCTGGATACCGCAATTGCAAATTACATAATGACAGATTTAAATCCTATTGTTGAACGCGTAAAGCAGACCGGTGACCATAACAAAATTGGTGTTGCTCTTGTTCGTGCAAAACGCTACAAGGAAGCAAAGGCTGAGTTTGCCAAGGTTAACTCTGTTGCCGCTATGAATAACATTGCAAACATTTATACAATCGAACAGGATTACGACAACGCAATGAAGATGTACCAGAAGGTGCTTGCCCAGGATCCGTCAAACAAAAATGCTCAGACTGGTCTTGATAATCTTAAGAACAAGCTTGGACTGTAGAATGAAAAAAATTAAAGCTCTTGCCATTCTTTTTGTTCTCGCCTGCTTTGGCCTTGTTCCAAGTGCCCGCATAAATGCCTCTGAATTTCAGATACGGCTTTTGCCAACCTATACTTACTTTTTAAATGGCATTGGAGACATAAGTGTGGGTGGCTCGCTCAGTCTTGATTTTTCTCCGCTTACCTTGCGTGCAAATGACAAGCTCTTTATTTCTGCCCAAGGCTCCTTCCTCAATATGTTTGAAAAAGGAATTGACTCTGAGCGCTATATTGATTACGGTGCATCACTCAGCTATTCTGCGCGCATTACCGACCGCTTTTATCTGGTGCCCGAAGCCTTTGGCGGAATCTGGAGCATTACCCAGAGCAAGCAGAATAACATTCCTTCTGAAACAGGCTTTTTTTACGGTGGTAGACTCGCTTTTGATTTTCATATTCTCCCCGAATTGTACGTAAGTCTTTTTGGCGGCTACAAGTCTCTTAATCTTTTACACAGACAGTTTGCACACACAGTTCACGGTGGAATTGGAATTACCTATAACTTTACAAAGGGCATGCGCTATTCTTCAAACCTTGAGGTTAGCGAAACAGATTTGAGTCCGCTGTTCCCGGTTTTTTATGCGCATTATGCAGATAATCCTTTTGGAACCGTAACGCTTGTAAATAACGAAGAAGCCGCCATTACCGATGTTCACATTTACTTTTACAATGAGCAGTACATGCTGGTTCGCACCTTGGTTGCCTCCTATAACAAAATCAAACAGGGCCAGTCAGTCGAAGTTTCTATAACAGCCCTGCTAAACGAAAATATCCTTACTCAGCTAAGCGATTCTGTTACTACCGGGCAGCTTACCGTTGAATATAAGCTTTTGAACAAGTCCAAGGATTTTACAGAAACACTTTCTTTTACAACCTTGAGCCGAAACTCTATGACCTGGGAGGATGACAGACAGGCAGCAGCCTTTGTTTCTCCACGTGATTCGTGTGCACAGAAATTTGCGCGCCAGGTTAAGTCAATCGTAAAATCTTCTTTGCGCAGTGATATTCCTGAAAATATTCAGTATGCGGGTGCCTTGTTCTGTGCCCTTAAGGAATACGGAATAAACTATGTAATTGACCCGACCTCTGCCTATACTGATAACAACGGCGGACTTACAATAGACTTTCTGCAGTTTCCATACCAGACGCTTTCTTATCATGGCGGCGACTGTGATGACCTTTCAATTATGAACTGCTCGCTGCTTGAGGCAATTGGAATAAAAACTGCTTTTATAACAATTCCGGGACATATTTATATTGCCTTTGATTCCGGTGTAAGCGTAGAGGATGCAGACAATCTTATTCCTGGAAAACGCTATGTTGTAAGCGACGGCTGTGTATGGATTCCTTACGAAATTACTCTTTGTACCGACACCTTTGACCTTGCTCTTCGTACCGGTTATACTCAATGGGTAAAGGCTGGCGATGAAGCTATGCTTATTCCGTTAGAGGATGCCTGGACTGCTTTTAAGGCCGTAAGCGTTCCTGAATCTGATACTTCAATTCAAATGCCGGACCGTGACCAGCTTATAAAAAGCTTTAAGAAGATACAATATTAACAACAGGAGAACACAATGTTTTACGAAGCAAAAAACACTCTCGTATTTAAGAAAGGAAACGAAACCTTAATGATTGAACCTTGGGGAAAGGATTCTCTGCGTGTGCGTGCGACTCTTGAACGAGATTTGCAAGACCTGCCGTGGGGACTTACTCAAAAGGTTGCAGAGTGTGCTGCAAAAATAAGCGTAGACGAGCAGGGGGCCTGTATTACAAACGGACGACTAAGTGCCCGCATGAATACCAATGGAGTTTTGAGCTTTTACAAGGATGATAAAAGAATCCTTCACGAATATTTCCGTTCTTATGACCCGCAGGCAACCAGGCATTCAAACTGTACCAAGGTTGTTGCCCGTGAATGGCGCGGTATAATCGGCGGTGACTATCAGTTGACCGTACGCTTTGAACCAAATGACGGAGAAAAAATCTTTGGCATGGGGCAGTATCCGGTTCCTTATCTTGATATGAAGGGCTGCTCTTTGGAGCTTGCTCAGCGCAATAGTCAGATAAGTATTCCTTTTGCAGTGTCTTCTTTGGGCTACGGCTTTTTGTGGAATAACCCTGCAGTAGGCCGTGCAAGCTTTGCCAAAAACGTAACTGAATGGTCTGCACAGAGCACAAAGCAGCTGGACTACTGGATTACTGTTGCAGACACACCGGCTGCCATCATGGAAAACTTTACTGCTGCAGTTGGACGCGCTCCTGTTATGTCAGAGGATTATCTGGGCTTCTGGCAGTGTAAGCTTCGCTATCGTACACAGGATGAGGTTCTTACTGTCGCACGCAAATACAAGGAAATGGGCATTCATCTTGATGTAATGGTAATAGACTTTTTCCACTGGCCACGTCAGGGAGACTGGTGCTTTGACAAGGAATACTGGCCTGATCCAAAGGCAATGTGTGATGAGCTTCATGAAATGGGCACAAAGGTAATGGTAAGCGTATGGCCAAGCGTAGATAAAAAATGCTCGCACTTTTATGAGATGCTGGATAAGGGATATCTTGTTCGCACAGAGCGTGGTTCTAATCAGACCTATGACTTTAACGGTGACTGTCTTACCTTTGATGCAACAAACCCTGAGGCCCGCGAATACCTCTGGCAAATTTGTAAAAAGAATTACGCCGACTTTGGCATAGATATGTTCTGGCTTGATAACGCCGAGCCTGATTACAGCGTTTATGACTACGGAAATTACCGCTACCAGCTGGGAACTGCACTTTCCTGTTCGAATATTTATCCAAAGCTTTACAGCCAGGCCTTTTATGACGGAATGAAGGCAGCCGGCTATAAGGATTTTGCAAACCTTGAACGCTGTGCCTGGGTTGGAAGCCAGACCTTAAGCCAGGTTTTGTGGAACGGTGACGTTCAGTCCAGCTGGGAATGTTTGCAGGACTCAATTGTAGAAGGCTTGAATATTGGTCTTGCAGGTATTCCGTGGTGGACAACAGATATCGGCGGCTTTATGTACGGTGATGTGAGCGACAAGGGCTTTGTAGAGCTGCTTTTGCGCTGGTTTCAGTTTGCTGTATTCAGCCCGATTCTGCGTCTGCATGGAGATCGTGATCCTCACAATATTCCTCCTCTGGACAAGGATCCGGAGCGCGGCTATGGCGGAGGCTACCTTTTTACTGGCCAGCCAAACGAAATCTGGTGTTACGGTCCGGAGGCCCAGAAAATTATGGAAGCACAGATAAAGCTCCGCGAATCTATAAAACCATATGTTTCAGAACTCATGAAAGAAACAAGTAAAAACGGAAGTCCACTCATGAGAACTATGTTCTATGAATTCCCTGAAGATGAAAAATGTTGGGAATTAAAGGACCAGTATATGTTTGGAAATAAATATCTTGTAGCACCAGTTTTGAATCCAGGACAAACTGAACGCGAAGTATATTTGCCAGCTGGAAAGTGGAAGCACATTTTTACAGGCAAAGAATATGAAGGTGGAGCAACTGTAACAGTTGAAACACCAATAGAAAATATTCCTGTTTTTGAAAAGTTGTAGATTGCCACGTCGCTAACGCTCCTCGCAATGACGTGTTTGTCATTGCGAGCACGATGTGCGTGGCAATCTACGACACTACATTAATCGGATTGCCATCAATCCAAGCCTTTAAATTCTCTTCTGCAATTCCCTGCAGTCTCTTACGTGTCTCATACGGCGCCCAGGCAATGTGCGGGGTAATAATGCAGTTTTTGGCCCCAAGCAGCGGATTGTCGTCAGCCATTGGTTCTTGCAAAAGCACGTCTGCTGCAAAGCCTGCAATACCGCCGGCATTAAGGCAGTCTGCTAAATCCTGTTCTACAATAAAGCCTCCTCGTGCTGTATTTATAAGGTAAGCGGTTGGCTTCATAAGGGCAAGGCTTTGTTTATTGATAATATTTGTTGTCTGCGGTGTAAGCGGTGCGTGAAGTGTCAAAAAATCTGAACACTTTAAGAGTTCTTCAAAGCTTACTGGTGTTGGCATATCTGGCTTTGGTGTGCGTGTGCAGCAGATTACGTTCATTCCAAAGGCTTTTGCAATCTGAGCAACACGGCTTCCTATATGTCCGAAACCAAAAATACCAAGTGTTTTTCCTGCCAGCTCGCTAAGACTTGAATTCCAGTAACAAAAATCAGGACATTTTACCCAGTCGCCCTTCATAACAGATTCACTATGCTGTGCAACCTGGTTTGTAAAATAAAGAATAAATGAAAAAACATGTTGAGCAACAGAGTCTGTGGAATAGGCTGGAATATTTGTTACGACAATGCCGTGACTTCGGGCAGCGTCTAAATCAATTACATTATAGCCTGTGGCAAGTACACCAATGTACTTAAGGTTGGGGCAGGAATCAAGAATATCTTTTGTTATCTGGATTTTATTAAGAAAAATTGCATCAGAATTGCCGATACGTTCTACAACCTGTTCGGGTGAAGTGCGTTCATAAACAGTTATATCAGCATACTTTTTTAAAAAATCCCATGGAAGATCACCCGGATTTACCGCATGACCGTCTAGAATTGTGAGCTTTATCATATTTTTAATTAGCCGATAACGTCTACACCGCAGGAGGTAATTGCAGCATTAATTGCATCTTCCTGGCTTGCATCGCCATAATCAACAAGAACCTGAGATTTTTCGCAGTTTGCAACAGCATTTGTTACACCTGCTACTGCGGCAACAGCAGCCTGAACCTTTGCGGCTGTATCATCATCAAACATTCCGACTACGTAAATTTTCTTTTGCATACAATTATTATATTCTATATTGATTATTTTTTCAATTGAATAATATGAATGAATTATTGTACAAATTCATCCTGCTGCTGTGTGCGATGCATATAAATAAAGTTTATGATTGCCATGGAAATAATGATTATATAACCAACCAGGCTCATCCAGTCAGGAATCTGTGCAAAAAAGATAAATCCAAACAGGGCTGAAAAAACAACCTGCGAATATTCATAAATAGAAATCTTATTGGCCGGTGCGTGATAGTAGGCTGCGGTTACCGAAAACTGTCCTCCTGCGGCACAGGCACCGGCTCCGCACAAAAACAAAACCTGCTGCCAGGTCATAGGATTAAAGCTTGTTATAAGGTAGGGTACCGAAAGCAGCATGGAAAATGCCGAAAAGAACAGGATGATTATTTTTCCGTTACAGCCAAGATAGCTTAATTTACGGATGCTGGCATAGGCAAGTCCGGCACCAACTCCACCCAAAAAGGCGGCAAGGGTTGGAAGCATCTGCGTAAAATTAAACGAAGGCTTAATGATAAGAATTGAGCCCAAAAAGGCAATTATTATGCAGATTAGCGGTACGGGCTTTATTTTTTCCTTAAGGATTATGTAGCAGAAAAGGATTGTAAAAAACGGCCCCATTTTGTTTAAGATTGTTGCATCGGCCAGAACAATTCTGTCTATGGCGTAAAAGTTTCCGAATACTCCGACCGAGCCTGCAATTGCACGCAAAAATAAAAAGAGCAGGGCGCCCTTTGGAATCTTGAGTGATTCGCGACCGTTTATTCTGGCATCTTTAATTGTACCGCCAAGGGCAATCACAAATGCAACAACATTACGGAAAAAAGCCTTTTGTATAAAGTGTATGTCTCCGGCAAGCTTTACAAAAACTGCCATGAGTGCAAAGAAAAAAGCAGAGCAGATTATAAAGAAAACACCGCGCTTAATATCGTTATTTTCCATCTTTAACCTTCCCCAACTGCCCACAGGCTCCACCAATTTTACGTCCGCGACGGGTGCGTAAAGTAACATTAAGACCGGCCTTTTCCAAAAGCTCTACAAAGGAATGCGTTTCGGCTGATGAAGGCTCTTCAAAATCCAGTTGTGGTACCGGATTCCAGGGAATAAGGTTTATGTTTACATCAAGACCGCGTGCAAATGCAATCATGTTCTGGGCAGACTTTGCAGAGGTGTTTTTATCGTGCAAAAGGGCTGCTTCGAGCGTTACGCGTTTTCCGGTTTTGCCGGCATAGTATTCAATTGCCTTGCGGAGCTCTCCTAAAGAATTCTGATCCGACCTTGCTACAGGCATGAGCTCTTTACGAAGCTCCTCATCGGCTGTTGTAAGTGAAACTGCAAGCCTTATGGCAGGTCCGTTGTCTGCAAGCTCGTAAATGCCTTTGACAATTCCGCAGGTAGATAGGGTAATTCTTTTGGAGCTTAAGGCTCGGCCATCCTTGTGACAAAGTATTTCAATGGCACGGCGGATTGCTTCCAGGTTTTGCAGGGGTTCTCCCATTCCCATAAAAACAATATTGTCCAGCTTACCGGCCTGCTGTTCCATATATAAAAACTGTTCTACAATTTCGGCTTCGGTAAGGTTACGGGCCAGTCCTAAGGTTCCGGTCATGCAAAAGGCACACTTCATGGCGCAGCCTGCCTGGCACGAAACACAGGCGGTCTTGCGGCCTTCCTTATCGGTGAGTAAAACGGTTTCTACGTTATTTCCGTCTGCAAGCTTAACCACAACCTTGATTGTTCCGTCGGGGTCGGTTAAAACCTGTTCAATCTGGCTGGAACGAAGTACTGCCTTTTGTTTAAGCTCCTCGCGCAGCTCCAGACTAAGGTTTGTCATGGAATCAAAGTCCGTAACTCCGGTGCTTACCCATTTAAAAATCTGTTTACCACGGAAAGCCTGGTTTAGCTCCAGTTTTTCCGTGATTTCCAGAGGAAGGCAGCCGGTAAGGACAATCTTTTCCATACTCTTTAGTTTATTTTCTTAGGCGTTCCAGAAGGTTTCTTATCTGGATATTTTTTCCGTCGTTGCGCAGATAGTCTTCCAGAAGCTTGATTGCCTCATCCTTTTTATTCATGAGGGAATAGCATTCTGCAAGGTCAACATAAAGTCGTGAATTGCGCGGATCGTTACGAATAAGATTCTTAAAGCGGTCTACGGCTTCTTCAAACTTGCCCTGACATTTACAGATAAGTGCAAGACCAATTGCTGCATAAATATCAAAGTCAATTTCAAGTGCCTTGGTGTAATATTTTACAGCCTCGTCATAGTTACCTGTTGTTCGGTATGCGTCACCTGCGCGGGTAAGAATTACCTTGTTGCGAGGGTCAATTTCAAGAATCTTGTTCCAGTATTCAATAGATTTGAGCTGCTGGTTCATACCGCGGTAGCAGTCTGCAAGTCCAAACAGAGCGTAAAAGTTTTTTGGATCGCGCTGAAGTGCCTTGTCAAAGAAGAAGGTTCCTTTTTCAAAGGTCTTGAGCTTGCGGTGGCAGTTACCGATTGCTGTAAGAACGCGGATATCTACATTTTCAAGATTAAGGTCGTAAATGCGTGTCCAGTAGCCGAGCGCATCCTTGTATTCCTTAAAGTCGTAGCTAAGGTGGCCAAGACCAATAAGGGCGTATGGATTATCCTGTTCCATTTCCAGAACCTTAAGGTAAAGCTCCTTGGATTTTTTGAATTCGTGGATTTTGCGGTAGGCGTCGGCAACACGAGTAATTACAGTAATATTCTTGTCGTCATGAACAAGATACTGCTGCCATATATCAATTGCTTTTGAATACTGATTAAGTGCCTTGTAGCAGTCTGCAAGTCCAAACAGCGCATAGTTATTGGAAGGGTAGAACGAAAGGCATTTATTGTAGAAGGTAATTGCTTCGTTGAATTTATTTTCCTTGCGGGAGGTGTCTCCAAGTCCTACAAGTGCATAGTTGTTGTTATCTTCTATATCAAGGATCTGGAAAAAGGCTTCGCGGGCTTTATCAAACTCACTTTCCTTAAGCAGCTGGTAGCCTTTTTTTGACAGTTCGGCAATTTTTTCATTACTTTCTTTGATGGCATCATCGGACATTTCTGGCATCATTGGCTCAAAAACATCTTTTTCGTTAGAAATGTCTTCCATTTTTTTTAATACTCCTTTGTTTTTAAATGATTTTTAAATATCAATTAAGCATTTTAATCATTTTTTAACAACGTAGAAATAACCTGAGCTATTGACTCATAGATTGGCTCTGCGTCTCTTTTATTATGGGCCAGATAATAGGCCTTAAGGGCTTTAAGACCTTCGTTTTTATCCATGTAGTAGTTTCCTACGCGGGTAAGCCCATCTGAATAACCTGTGGTAATATAGAT
The DNA here is from genome assembly GCA_017616165.1 of Treponema sp. GTDB lineage: Bacteria > Spirochaetota > Spirochaetia > Treponematales > Treponemataceae > Treponema_D. Next base: position 12,821 of record JAFZYR010000019.1, on the reverse strand, counting down.
ACGCCTTGCATCTTCAATGTTTCCGGCATTGAACATGGCATTAGCCTTGCGATTGAGTATAACCTTTTGTTCGGAAGTAAGTCCGCCAACCGGATTATCAGTTACCTTAATAAATCCGTCCGGAATTGTCTTTTCCCTGATGGTGGAATCGAATTTTTCCTGAACTTTTTCTTTTCTACTCATTTTCTATATTTCCCCAAAATTTACCCACTATTATAATACCATATTTTTGTGAATTTGCAACTTTTTTTTGTTATTTGTAAAAATCGACGATGGAACGTCCATAAATCCTCTGGTCTGTACGTTTAAGGCTGCCGATTGTGTCCGGCATAAAATGCTCTTCGGGACGGTGCACAAGAATTGTTCCGCCGGGAGCCAGCATTCCGTTTTTGTCTGCCTGTGCAACAAGCTGTTCATGAAACTTATACGGAAAAGGAGGGTCAAAAAATATGTAATCAAACTGCTTTTTACAGCGCTTTATAAAATATTCTACAGGCATAAAGTGGCATTGTATTTTTATGCCAAGCTCCTGCTCTGTAATTTTTACGTTATTAAGGAGGGTTGCGGTTTTAATCTTGTCTTTTTCGCAAAGCTCTATGTGTGTGGCGCCGCGGCTTGCAGCTTCTATGGCAATGGTGCCCGAGCCTGAAAAAAGGTCGAGCCATGATTTACCGGTAAGGTCACCGAGAATTGAAAAAACTGATTCACGCATTCTGTCCATGGCAGGTCTGATAATTCCGTCCGGACATTCAATGATTCTTCCTTTTAAGGTTCCGCCAGTTATTCGCATTTTACTACTTCTTGTTTAATGCCCAGTACACGTCATCATGTGGCAGAGAGCTGTTTTGTTTTGCAAAGTCCCAGGCAGTTTTGCCGTCTGCAGATCTGGTTGAAGTTGATGCACCGTATTCCAAAAGTCTGCGGATTACTGTAGTTGATGTACAAAACTGAGCGGCATACATAAGCGGTGTTTTTCCGTTGTAGAAGGAATTGAGTGCAATTCCCTTTTGAATAAATGCATCGGCCTTTACAGATTTAGAATAATCCGAAGAAGAGTTGTCTGTGAGCATGAGGATAAATGCCTGCATAAGCTCTTTTTCCGAAGGTGAATAATAATTGAGCAGCTTTTTAAGAATTTCCGGATTTTCGTTATAGGTTGCAGCCAGAGAAAGTGCAGAAACCTCGTATTTATTTTTTTCCTTTACATTGCTGCCGGCAGAAATAAGTGTCTCGATTATTGTTTCATTCGGCTGATAGCGTACTGCGTACATAAGTGCGGTCCAGCCTTCCTTGTCCTTGAGGTTTACGTTTGCACCCGAAAGAATAAGGCTTCTAAGGTCGCGTTCATTGCCAGTCTTTGCAGCGTTCATCAAAAGTGTACAACCGTTTGAATCTGCCTTGTCCGGCTGGGCAATATATACAGTTTCCGGCTCATCATCATCAGAAGGAAGGGCAGTTGTCTTTTTTGGAGCGTAGTCAAGAAGGTTTTCGCGCTGATAGCGGTTTACAGGTGTAGAAATTGATGTGCTTATAGGAAGCTCAAAGGTAGAGGTTGATTCTGCAGGAGCTTCTTCTGCTGCAGGGGCAGGCTGTTCAGCAGGGGCTTCGGATACCGTAGCAGGAACTTCTGCCGGTGCCTCCTGAACCATTTCCTGAGCTGGTTCAGCTTCCATTGGAGTTACTTCAACAGGAGCAGGAGCCGGAGCAGGTGTTGGTGTTGGTGTTGGTGTCGGTGTCGGAGCAGGAGCCGGCGTTGTTACCGCAGGCTTTTGTTCATAATTTGAAAGCTCCCCACGCAGTTCACTCATTAATTCATCTTTAAGCTCATTTTTAAGCTCTGCCTTTAAGGAATCCAAATCAATATCTGCGTCTATAGTGCTGTCTTTGTTTTCCGAAGGGTTATAATTATATACATAGCTGCCGTCTTCGTTTATAAGCGGCTCCAAAAAGCTCGTGCTCTTATTTACAGGAGTCTGAACTGTCGTTGTGGTTTTGGCAGGAGTCTTTTGCTCTACAACAGGAGCAGTTTGTTCAACAACCGGAGCCTTTTCCTGAACCACAGGCGCTTTTTCTTCAACGACTGGCGCCTTTTCCTGAACCTCCGGAGCCTTTTCTTCAACGACAGGCTGCTTTGGTTCTACTACCTGTGCCTTTTCTTCGACAACAGGCTTTTTTTCTTCCGCAGCAGGAGCTTTTTGTTCAACAACAGTCACCTTTTGAGGAGCAGGCTCTTCTACAACAGCTTCTTTTGCAGGAGGCTCTTCTTCAATTTTTGGTTCTTCAATCTGCGGCTCTTCTACAGGTGCTTCTTCCTTTACGCTTGCTTGTGCCGGCGCTTCTTCTTCCTCTTCAGTTGTCTGATTATTAATTCCCTGTTCTTCGTCTGTCAGAGTAAGCTTGGTAGATCTTGTAAGGTAATTTGTAAAAAAGTATTTTTCGTAAGCTTCTGCAAGTCCCAGCTCTGCAATATCATTTTTGATGGCTGCAAATTCATCTTTAAAAAAGGTTTCGGGATTTTTGGAAATGTAGGTTTTGTTTTTTGCAATACAGTAATCCTTGTTTGGCGCAATTGAATTGGCAATCCATACAAGCAGAATCTGTTCGCGGTGATCAACCGGACCAATTACAACACTTCCGGCCTTTGTTTTTCCCTTAAGCTCACAAATGTACCAGGATTTAGATGTATCTTCGTTTTGACTTATTTTTGATTTTACTTTGGTAGGAACTGTAACGGCAGTTTTTTTGGAGGCAGAATAGCCCAAACCAGTAAGAAAAGCCGTGAGCAATAAAAATGTAAACAAGCGTCTTTTGACAAACATTACTATATTATATAGGATAATCACCTTGACCACAATAGTTTCTTTCAATATAATGTAATTTATCCTTGGAAGCCTTAAATGTGGCTTTCCTTTGTCCATAAGGAGGAATAAAAGCTTTTGGCTTGTCCAGACGCTTTTGTTGTACATTTTTTAATCGTTGATTAGGATATGTATTACTATCCTCCGGAATATTATTCTAGGAGATACTTATGAAAAAGTATGAACTCATGGCTATTTTTCCGCTTGAGGAAGAAAAGTCAAAAAAAGGTGCCGAAGACGTAAAAGGCACACTCACCAAATTTGGTGCGGAAATCGAAGAAGAAAAACCTTTCGGCGACCGCGACCTTACCTACGAAATCAAAAAACAGAAACGCGGACGCTTTGTTCTTTTTACAATGAAGCTTAACCCTGGTAAAATTACTGAAATTGAAAAAGAATTCAAAATCAACATGAATCTTTTGAAATATCAGTTTGTTCGCATTGACGAAAAATAATTAAATCGACAGCTTGTCACATAAGGAGCTTTTATGACAGATTTGAATCATGTTGTTCTTATTGGACGCCTTACTAAGGATTTAGGAACTGACGAAAGAAGTTTCGGTTATATTTCTAGCGGTCAGGCAAGGGCAAATATCAGTATTGCTGTTAACAGAAGCAGAAAAAATGGTGACACCTATGTTGATGAAGTAAATTATTTTGACGTTACAATCTGGGGAAAAACTGCAGAAAACCTTAAGCCGTATCTTTTAAAGGGCAAGCAGATTGCCATTGACGGATATTTAAAGCAGGACCGCTGGGAAAAAGACGGTCAGAAGCAGAGTAAGGTAGTAGTTGTTGCAAACAATGTTCAGCTTTTGGGCGGAAAGGGTGACGGAGCTGGTTCAGTTCCATCCGGCGCTCCAAAATTCCAGCCTAATTCTGCTGCTTCAAATGATGGTTTTTCAGGCGGATACCAGTCTGAATCCTTCGGCGAAACAGGTAGCGACTTCCCAGAGGATATCCCGTTCTAGGGATTAGATTAACTTAAAAACAGGAGTTTAAATATGGCTGACGAAAATCAGGAAATGGAAGAAAAACAGGAAGAAATGTCACAGGAAGCTCAGATGGAGCAGGTTACTGTAGAAAATGAAGGTCGTGATGATGACCGCGACGGACGTGCCAAGGGAAAAACATATTTCCGCAAGAAGGTATGCCGTTTCTGTGCCAACAAGGCAAAGATTGACTATAAGGATGCAGATGTATTGCGCCGCTATATGACAGAAAGAGGAAAGATTCTTCCTCGCCGCATTACCGGTACATGTGCAAAGCACCAGCGCGAAGTTGCAAAGGCAATCAAAAGAGCACGCTCAATCAGCTTGCTTCCTTTTGTAGCTGATTAATCAGTATGTCATTGTCGTGCTTGACACGACAATCTATCATATGAAAAGATTATCGGGTCAAGCCCGATAATGACAATGATCTTTGTTTTATACTCCGAAACAAAGACTTAAAAATACAGGAGCTTGAGGACTAAAATGAAAGTAATTCTTAACGTAGACGTTAAATCACTTGGTGAAGAAGGCGATGTAAAGAACGTAGCTAACGGTTATGCACGCAACTTCCTTCTTCCACGTAATCTTGCTGTACCTTACAATGAGGCAACAGTTTTGATGTTCGAAGCACGCAAGGCCGAAATTGAAGCACGCAAGGAACAGAAGAGAAAGGATTCTGCAAGTCTTAAGGATAAGCTTGAGGCTGCAACAGTAGAAGTAGTAATGCCAGCTGGAGCAAACGGAAAGCTCTATGGTGCTGTTTCTGCTCACGTAATTGCAGACGCACTTACAAAGCTTGGATTTGATATTGAACGCAAGCGCATTGAACTTTCTGGTGCTGCAATCAAATCTGTTGGTACTTACAAAGTTATCATTAAGCTTTACGAAGCTCAGACAGCAGAAATTCATGTTGTTGTAAAAGCACAGAACATCGAAGCACCTGCTGAAGAAAAGCCTGCTAAGGGTAAAAAGGAAAAGGCAGAAAAGCCAGCTGAAAAGCCTGCTGAAGAAGCCGCTCCAGCACCTGCTGCAGAAGAACCTGCTCAGGAAGCCGCACCTGCTGCTGAACCTGCTGCAGAAACAGAAGAAAAAGCAGAATAATTTTTCTGTTTGATCGTACATTAAAAGGGTTGTCTCATTGCAGACAGCCCTTTTTTTTCCAGGGGGGTAGAAGAATGGATAATGTAAGAAGCGAATTAGAAAAACGAACACCGCCGCACAATATGGAAGCAGAACAGGCTCTGCTCGGTGGACTTTTGTATGACTGGGGTGCAATGGCAGATATTGTAACAACCCTGCGTCCGGAACGTTTTTATTCCATTCAAAATCAGATTATTTATGATGCTCTGCTTAAGCTGTATACAAACAGTGTAAAGGGAGACACAATTTCTGTTATAGATATCCTTACCAAGGAAGGAAAGCTTGAACAGGCCGGTGGACCAGCATATATTGCCTCGCTTACTCAGATGGTTCCTTCGGCTGCAAATATTCAGAACTACGCCAACATTATTATGGACTGTTCTACAAGACGCGAGCTCATGAAAATTGCTACAGAGCTGCGTGAACAGGCCTCTACACAAACCGGACATGACAGTAATGCCCTGCTTGATATGGCAGAACAGAAAATCTTTGCACTTTCTGAACGCAACGAAACTACAAAGATTCAGAATATGAACGACATTATTGTTGATGATATTGAAATTATCGAAAAGCATTACAGGAACAAGGGTAACTTTACCGGTATTCCTACAGGCTTTTCTAAAATAGATTCGTGGACCTCTGGTCTGCAAAAGTCGGAGCTCATTATTATTGGTGCGCGTCCGTCTATCGGTAAGACAGCGCTGGCACTTTCCATGATGCGCCACATTGTTGTTGAAGAAAAAATCCCTTGCGGTTTTTTCTCACTTGAAATGCCGTATCAATCAATCGGTATGCGCCTTTTAGCTATGGAATCTAAGGTAGACATGGGACGAATGCGATCCGGTTTGCTTCAGACTTCAAACTTTAAAAGCATTCAGGATGCGGCCGGCAAGCTTTATGATGCTCCGCTTTTTACAGTAGATACACCTAATATGCGTCTGTTAGACCTTAGGGCTATGGCAAGACGTATGGTTGTAAATCACAAGGTTCAGATTATATTTATTGATTATATTGGACTTATAAGCACGGAAAATTCTGCAGCACCGGTATATGAGCAGGTAGCAGAAATCTCTAAATCTCTTAAGGCACTTGCGCGTGAGCTTGAAATACCTATTGTTGCTTTGTGTCAGGTAGGACGCGACGCCGAAGGAAGAGAGCCAAACCTTGCACAGCTGCGCGGCTCGGGTTCTATTGAACAGGATGCCGACGTAGTTATGTTTATTGACCGTGACCGTCCAAAGGATGATAACACCAAGCCGCAGGACGCAAAGATTATTCTTGCCAAGCAGCGTAACGGTCCAACCGGTACAGTTGACGTTCTGTTCCTTCCTTCGTCATCAATGTTTGTTAATAAAGCAAATGAATAGCTTTATCTAAAGAAAATAATCAGCAGCTGCGAAACAATTACTACTGCAACAAGGGCAATCGGGTAAGTTGATGCGTATGCACCGGCTACCTTTTCTGTCTTTGCTGTACCAATCAAGGTACCAAGAGCAGGAGTAGAAGTCATACCACCGCAGATAGAACCAAGGTTGTTGAGCAGGTTGAGCTTGAGCACGTACTTTGCAAAGATAAAGCCTATAATCATTGGCAGCAGTGTCATGATAATTCCGTAGATAAAGTATACCCATTCAAAGTACTTAACAAAGCTTGCACCACCTGCAACACCGGCACCAATAAGGAAGAGCATAAGACCAAGCTCGCGGAAAACCTTGAGGGTTGCTTCTTCAGGCATAATCTTAATTTTTCCGATTTTCTGGAAGTGACCAAAAATAAGGGCTAAAATAAGACAGCCGCCGGTTGTTGTAAGAGAGAAGTTTCCAAACTTAAAGGAACCAACTAAGATTCCAAGAAGTGCTACTACAGAGAATGGACAAAAGCCAAGTGGGTCGAGCTCAAGCTCTGTGCCTGTAAGCTTGCTTGGTGCTTCCGGTGCAGATTCACTAAGCTTCTGTCTTTCTGCATCCATGTCGGCCTTTTCAAACTTTGGAACAAGCTGAACAAAAAGAACAACGCCAACTACACCAAACAGGTAAGCAATTCCGTGTCCTACAGCTACAATGTCTTCAAGCTGGTTTGCAGTAAAGAGGGCAGAGTCTGTTACAGTTGCCTTTGCTGCAGAGAAGGCTGGAGTAGAAGTAAGAGAACCGGAAAGAAGTCCTACGAGCATTGCGCTTACTTCTTCGAGCGGGCGGTCAAAAATCTTAAAGTCAAACCAGATACAGGCTGCACAGCTAAGACCACCGATAATGATAATCATAAGACCAAGAAGGATGTATGACTTAAAGTTTTTCTTAAGGTCACCAAAAAAGCTTGGACCTGCAATAAAACCTACAGAAGTTACGAAAAGAATGAGACCAAGATTTTCTACAATCTTGAGCGCATTTGATACATAAGTTGTTTCACCAACCTTAAGCTGATTTGCAAGCGGAGTGTAAAGGAATGCGCCAAAAAGAAGTGCAACAATAAATACGCCTGCAGTTCCCAAAGAAACACCTTTAATGGTGATTCTGCCAAGAAGGTATCCTAATCCGGCGATTAAGAATACACAGAATGTTAAAAATGTAATTGTTTTGATTGATAAGATTCCACCAAAAAGAACCATTTTAAAAAACCTCTAAAAAATATAAGTTGGATTATTATATATATATTTGAGATTTTCTTCAATATATGCTAAAATTACAGAATTAAGGGAGAATCTATGGCTTATTCCAGTATTGCAATACTGTCTTTACTAGTTGGAATAATAATCAACTTTGATATTTTAAAAGGAAACAGAAAAAACGCAGATAAATCTCATAAATTATACCGCCTGTTTTTATTTGGTGTAATGCTTTTTTATATCTGCGATGCCTTATGGGGTATTCTTTACGATGCTAAGCTCATTACAGCCGTATATATTGATACAGCTATTTATTTTGGCGTAATGGGTGTCTGTGTTTTCTTATGGACAAGATATGTAATTTACTATCTGAACGAAAAAAATGTATTTATACACGTGCTTTCCTTTGTTGGCTGGGCTTATCTTATTTTTGACGGTGTTTCCTTAATCATCAATTTCTTTGTGCCGGTAAAATTTTATTTTGATGCCCAGGTCACTTATGTTCCATGCATTACAAGATACATTTCGTTAGGCATTCAGGTTTTCATGTTCTTTATTACTTCCATTTACGTATTTATATTTGGATCTAGAATATATGGAAGTGAAAGATTGCGCCACATGACGGTTGGTTCCTTTGGAATTGCAATGACTGTTATGATTATTGGACAATATTTTTTCCCATTGTGGCCGCTTTATGCCATTGGATATCTGCTTGGAACCTGTCTGATTCATACCTTTGTTCTGGAAGCTGAAAAAGAAGATTACCGGCTTGAGCTTGAAGATTTAATTACCCGCGAAAGGCTTCAGAAAATGGAGCTTGGTTCTACACGAAAGCTTGTTTATATAGATTCGCTTACCGGTGTAAAAAACAAGCGTGCCTTTACCGAAGCTTCTCAGGAAATTGATGAGGCTGTAAGCTGCGGACTCATAAAGGAATTTGGAATTATTGTTTTTGATTTGAACGGACTTAAAACTGTAAATGATTTAAAGGGCCACGATGCCGGAGATGAATATATCCGCCAGGGTTCAAAAATTATCTGTCAGATTTTCCAGCACAGTCCTGTATACAGAATTGGTGGTGATGAATTTGTAGCCTTTTTAAGGGCCAGCGATTACGAAAATCGTGAAAAGCTTGTTGCTACCTTTGAGCAGATTATGAAAGACAACCTTGCCAGTGACAAGGTTGTCATATCAAATGGTCTTGCTGTTTTTGAAGGCTACGGTCAGGATACCTTTGCAAAGGTTTTTGAACGTGCCGACAAAAAAATGTACGAACGCAAGCGTTATCTAAAAAGTCTTTCTAAATAAACTTTACAGCCGTACCGTAAGCAACAACCTCGGCAGCTCCCTGCATAACGGCAGAGGAACCATAACGTACACCGATAACTGCGTCTGCACCAAGGGCTTGTGCTTCGTCTACCATACGCTTAGTTGCAATCTGGCGTGCTTCGTTGAGCATTTCTGTGTAGCCCACGATTTCGCCGCCGACTAAGGTTTTAAGACCTGCCATAAAGTCACGGCCAAAATTCTTAGACTGAACAACAGTTCCCTTTGCCATTCCCAAAACCTCAAAGTTTTTTCCTGGGATTGAATCAATACTTGCTAATAACATAATACTTCCTCCTGTATGTTAGTATTTTCTAGCTTCATATTCTTCGCCTTTGTCTATTTCGCGAAACCTTTGAACCAGTACAACGACTGTTCCAATTAATACAAATGCTATAATTGAGATCGGAAACAGCATTGGCAGAATCGGGGCAGATTCGGCAACAAGTGCATATATCAGCGAACCCAATACAATGAGCATAATCACACAGAAAATTGCGGCTCCTGCAAAGGCTCCGGTTTTCTTTTTTCTGTTGATATCCTGTTTTTCGATGTCTACAAACTTTGCACCATCTTGTTCCATTTTAGTCATCTCCATAAGATATTTAGAAGCATCTAAAGACTTTAGATCTAAAGTCTCATTCTGGAGTCGTGCACAAAGCTCCTTCATAACTTCTACGCTCTGCTGTTCCTTCTGGAGCCGTTCAATCTGACTAGTCATGGCCTGTGCAAAAGTCAGCTGACCCTTTTGCAAAAGTCTGATCTGGTCGATTGGGACAGAAAGCTTACGCAAGAGCTTTATTTTTTCCAAAACCCGGACATCCTCCAGAGAGTATTCCCTGTAATCATTTTCCGGATTTCTCTTTGGACACAAAAGACCTTCATCCTCATAAAAGCGGATGTTCTTCTTTGTAATTCCAACCAGTTCTTCTACCTGATAAATCTTCATACCAGTTATTGTACCCCTATTTATTTATTATTTTAAGGGTTCCACCAAGTGGAAGGTCAAGAAAAAAATGAAAAAAAAGTGAAAAAAAAATGAAAAAAATTAAAAAAAATTATTGGAGGGAAAAAAGTCATTGCGAGCGAACGCTCTTGTCATTGCGAGCCGAAGGCGCGGCAATCTACATACGAAAATGCCTGTTTGTACGTGGATTGCTTCGCTGCGCTCGCAATGACGTGTTATTATTGTCATTGTCGGGCTTGACCCGACAATCTATGATTAAAGTGTAGCTCCAGGGATTGCCTTTTCAAATTCAGGATTTCCGTGTGTGTAGCGTGGAAGTACCTTTGGAGAAACTGCATCGCCTTCGATCTTGGCAGCGGCGCGTTCCTTTTCAAAGTCCTTAACGTGCTGGAGGCTGAGCTTGTCGCTGAGCTTGATATCCTTGAACATCTTACCGGCTTCAATACCAGCTTCGCGTCCGAATACTACTACGTCGAGCAATGAGTTACCCATCAAGCGGTTTGTTCCGTGAACACCACCAGAAGCTTCTCCGGCTACGAGGAGGTTTGCAACATTTGTATGGCAGGTCTTGTTAATTTCTACACCACCGTTCTGGTAGTGGAGTGTTGGGTAAACCAGAATTGGTTCCTTACGGATATCTATTCCATACTTGATGAACATGTTGTACATAGCAGGAATTGACTTAAGGATTGTTCCTTCTCCGTGAATCATTTCGATCATTGGAGTGTCGAGCCATACAGCATCCTGTACGTCATTCTTAACACCACGGCCTTCACGAACTTCGCGGATAATACCAGAAGCGTTTACGTCGCGTGTTTCAAGAGGATGAATGTAAACTTCACCGTCTTTGTTTATAAGCTTAGCTCCAAGTGAGCGAACCTTTTCTGTTACGAGCTTTCCAAGAATCTGTGTTGGGTAAGCAGCACCGGTTGGGTGATACTGCAAGGAATCCTGGTAAAGAAGCTTTGCACCGGCACGGTAAGCCATTACAAGACCGTCGGCTGTAGCACCGTAGTGGTTAGAGGTTGGGAAGCCCTGATAGTGCATACGACCGGCACCACCAGTTGCAATAATTACAACCTTTGCCTTAGCAATGCGGATTTCACCGGTTTCGATATTGAGCAATACTGCACCGGCTGCTTCGCCCTTATCGTTCTTTATAATTTCAATAGCAGCTGTAAAGTCTACAACTGTAATGCTGTCTGCACGGTTGAAAGTTTCATCGCGCAAGGTACGCATAATTTCAGCACCAGAATAGTCCTTACATGCATGCATACGCTTGCGGCTTGTACCACCACCGTGAGTTGTTACCATTGTTCCGTCTGGCATCTTATCAAATTCAACACCAAGGTCGTTGAGCCATTTGATTACAGATGGAGCCTTGTTTACAAGTGTATATACGAGCTCTGGTTTTCCGTCAAAGTGACCGCCGCCAAAAGCATCAAGATAGTGCTGGGCAGGTGAGTCGTTTGGCTTATCAGCAGCCTGAATACCACCTTCAGCCATCATTGTGTTAGCATCACCAACACGAAGCTTTGTTACGAGCAAAACCTTTGCACCAGCTTCGCTTGCCATGATAGCAGCAGAAGTTCCTGCACCACCACCACCAATAACGAGTACATCTGATTCGTAGTCAATGTGGTTAAGATCAATCTTTTCTGGCTCGAGGCGTGGTTTTGCCTGAAGCATTTCTGCCAATTCAAGCGGAGCCTTCTGTCCCTTGTTAGGACCAATCTTAAGCTCAGTAAACTGTTCCTTAATGCGGTCCGGGTGGAACTTCAAAAGCAGGTCGTCTTTTTCTTCTGCGGTAAGACGAGCATGTTCAAATTTAATGTTTTCTTCGCGTTTTTCAGCTACGATTTTCGCAGCATCGTCAAGGTAATTTCCGTACATATTATGTATTCTCCTGTGCGGTGGTTGAGCCTGTCGAAACCACAGTTTTTATAAGGTCATTTCGACAGGCTCAATGACCACAGTCTTTTATTTTTCAATATCGCGGTTGTTATAAAGATTTTTGATTTCGTCTTTATTACCGGTAGACATTTCTACAAACTTCTTGATTGCTTCTTCGCATGCGCCTGAATCAATTTCGGCAACACGGTCAAGAAGGTGCTGTGCTTCCGGCTGGATATACTTACCATTGATACGGCGTGCAAGCTCTGCAACCTGTGGATGAGAAATTCCTGCAGGACATCGGCTAGAACAGCAGCCGCACATTACACAGTCAAATGAAAGGTCTGCACACTTTTCAAAGTCTCCGCGTTGAGCATATGCAATGTACTGCATTGTCTGGAGGCTCTGTGGGCAGGCACGTGTACAAGCGTTACAGCCTACACAAGAGTAAATTTCCGGGTAAAGCTGCATCATAAGCTGCTGCTCTGGCTTTACCTTGTTGATATCGTAAATCTGCTTTACGAGTGGGAAGAAAGGAAGAGTAGCGATATACATATCGTTTTCAACCTTCTTTGAACAAGCCAGACAAGTCTGGAGCTGGTTCTGTCCCTTAATTCTATAAATTGTAGCACAAGCACCACAGAAGCCGTTACGACATCCGCAGCCGCGCTTGAGCTGATAGCCGGCATATTCCATTGCGTTCATAATGGTAAGCTCTGCCGGAACATCATATTTTTTCCCGAAAATATAAATAGTTGCCATTTCTTTTTCAGCCATTTTATTGCTCCTTAATATTAATACTCTGGTGGTAATTCACCGAGCTGATCAAAGCTGAATACCGGACCGTCTTTGCAGACGAACTTGTCACCGATATTACATCTTCCGCATTTTCCAATTCCGCACTTCATTCTCATTTCCATTGTTGTGAAAACCTGCTCGTCTTTAAAGCCAAGCTTTTTGAGTGCGTCAAGGGAAAGGTGAATCAGAATCGGAGGTCCACACATGATTACTGTCATGCTTGGGTCTGGATTGAGCTCTGTTAC
>JAFZYR010000067.1 GCA_017616165.1 Treponema sp. | reverse complement strand
AATACGCCAAGGCTTTCTGGAAAATCGTTGTAAACAATCACACATACATAACCGGCGGAAACAGCGAGTGCGAACATTTTGGCCAAGACAACATTCTGGACAAGGAACGCAGCAACACAAACTGCGAAACCTGCAACACCCACAACATGCTCAAGCTTAGCCGCATGCTTTTTATGGTAACGGGTGAGCGCCAGTACGCAGACTATTACGAAAACACTTATATAAATGCAATCCTTGCTTCGGTAAACGCAGACACTGGAATGACCCTGTACTTTCAGCCAATGGCAACCGGCTGTTTTAAAACCTACTGCAACCCAGATCCAGACAAAAATTACTTCTGGTGCTGTACAGGTACCGGCTTAGAAAACTTTACAAAGCTTGGCGACAGCATATACTTTCACGACGACAAAACGCTTGTTGTAAATCAGTTTATAAGCTCCCGCGTCGAATGGAAAGAAAAAGGCCTTATTTTGAGCCAGAAAGCAGACCTTCCTGACAGCAATCAGGTAGAATTTACAGTAGAAAAAGCCCCTCAAGACCAGAAAATCACAATCGCAGTGCGTAGTCCTGACTGGAACTACCAGCCCGCAGACGCTCCGGAAGGCACTTTACAAGACGGATACATCCTTTATACCCGCGAATGGCATGCTGGTGACACATTCCGTATAAAATTCAACATGAACATCCAGGCTTTCCCGCTGCCAGATAACAACGGACGTGCTGTGGCCTTCAAATACGGACCTGTAGTACTTGGTGCAGAGCTTGGTCGCGACGACAAAATGACTCTGCGTCAGGTAGGGGTTCAGTGTGATGTAAGTGCCAACAAGCTTGTGCGCGGTCAGGTCTACGAGCTCACAGGAAACTACGGCGGCACCAGTAATCTTCCGCTGCTTCCGGGAGAGACAGTGCTTGTAAAAGATTCAACTGTTAAAGACTTCCTGACCAACATCAATTCCCACTTTGAAAAAATCTCACGCGCAGACGGCACGCTCGCATTCAAACTTAATGACACAAACTGGGAAGGAGACTTTATCTTTTCTCCATATTACCTAATCAATAATCAGCGCTACGGTATCTACTGGATTTTTGCAGATAAAGAAGAACAGACACAGCTGGAGCAAAAATACATCACCATTGACGGAATTGGCATAGGCTACGGCGCACAGACAGAAGGCAACTCAACCACCTGGCCGTTCATGCAGGAAACGGGAAGCGGTTCAACAGGCGACCCTAACGAGCTTTCTCGCTATGCAAACAAGGGCGGCTCGTTCAGCTATATGTTTAAGGTAAAGCCTGGCAAAAAGAATTATCTTGTCTGCACCTTCCTCAAAAAAGACAACGGCAAGACTCTGTGTATCACAAGCGGCTTCAAAAAAATTGCTGCCATCACTCTGGACTACAAAGGCACAGACGAAAAATACACTTTGGAATTTGAACTCCCGCGCAGCATCACCAAAAAAGAAGAGGTGCGCATCTGCTTTAAGGGAATAAAAAATTCCGAATCCGCAAGGCTTGTATCTCCGGTAAATACAGTATATAACAAGGAGTAAAAAAATGGAGCAATCAAAAATGGATATACGTGTTGGCTTTCCCGACTGTTGTTTTTCGGTTGATAAAAACTGGTACCGCTACAGGGCGGGCGCTATCATCATAGAGGATAACTGCTTTCTGGCAATCACTTCTAAAACTGCGCAATACTATTACACTGTGGGCGGCGGAGTTCACATGAACGAAAAAGCAGAAGAATGCATTGTTCGTGAGGTTCGTGAAGAAACCGGTGTGGACTATGAGGTTGATCATCTTGCTGTAATCTGCGAAAACTTTTTTGTGGGAAACGATACCGGCCTTGATGATTTAAAATGCCACGTAATTGAGTTTTATTTTTTGATGAAGCCACGCGGCAAAAAGGATGCTCACTGCGACAGCTACGGCTGGAATAACGCCAAGGAAGAAATCCGCTGGATTCCGCTGGACGAGATGGAAAACGTAGACATCAAACCAGAATTCTTAAAAACACGCATAAAGGAAATTGCCCAGGGTAAGGGTATAATTCACATAATTAACGACGAGAGGTAACTATGTCAGACAAACCAACACCACCATGGGCAGATCAGATTCCCGAGGGAAGCTTTATTTCTTATTCACCGACCTACAAGGTTGGTCAGTATTTTGACCGTTTTCATAAGGACTTTTTTGAGCCAAAGGACTTTGCCAAAATGGGTTATTATTTTTATGACCCTACAGAGCATGGCTTTCCAAAGGGTAAACCTTATACGCTGCTGGTTTTTATGCACGGTACAACCAATGCGCTGGAAGGAGATGTTTGCATCAATTATGCGGGTGCAGAGTTTTATTCCAAGGAAGAATATCAAAAGCCGTTTGGTGGCGCTTACATTTTAATTCCTCTGGCAAATGAATACCGCGACCAGGACGGAAAATGCAAGGGAGCCTGGGACAATTCGTATATAGCTCCGGTTTACGCGCTCATAAAGGAGTTTATCAGCAGGCATACTGAGGCAAACGGTGGGGTTGGCAAAAAGGTTATTCTTGGTAATTCCAGTGGCGGCAGAATGTCGCTTCGCATGTCGGCAACTTATCCAGAATTTTTTGATGCAGTTGTTCCAATGGGAGCTTCAGAAATCCCGGACGAAAGCCTTCTGGACCTTTATGATGACAATAATGTGAGCCTGTTTTTTGCAATGGGAAAGCGTGATGAGTTTAACAGTTACGAAAAAGATATTGTTCCGCTTTTACCGCGAATGAAGCGAATGAAAAACTGTTATATCTTTACACCAGACTGGGTTTACAACGGAGACCACGGAATTTCATCAATCAATTTTGGTGTAGAAATGGGGCAGCACTGCATCATAAATCCAATGCACTGCAACCTCAAGTTTGACGACGGGACGCCAATGGACCCATCACTCCCAGAAGGAGTAGTGGGCTGGCTGGCAAAAGCGTTATATTAATCAAATGTAAATGTATCAAACTCCGCAATTACGTTCTTTGAATCAGAAAGGAATTCAAAGTAAACTGCGTGCTTGCCTATTACTCCGCTTGTGAGCTGGGCTGTGGCTGTTTTGTCGCCCTTATTCATTTTGAAAGAGGCAATTACTTTTCCCTTGTAGTCATCTACGCGGACATTTACTGTCAAATCCTGGAGAGCAGTAATATCTGCAGTTACAGTTGTAGGAGTATTGTTTCCAAACTGAAGATAGCGGAAGCCCACAGTGAGCTTGCTTGTAATGTCTACAATTGGAGAAGATGCGGTATCTACCTTTTCATAAACAGGCTTTATGTAAGCGCCGCCGGCACCACCATTGTAACCGCCCTTTGCTCCACCATAAATGTGGACAGCATAGCCGGCAGAAATAATCTTGCGTGCATCAAGGCCGTTTACCTGGGCACCCTGGCTTGTCATTTCTACAGGCTCGCTTGCAACAGGCTCTCCATCCTTGTAAGTAATTTTTCCAACAAAGATGCGGCCGTTTTTATCCATTGCAACATCAACAGGTTCAATCATTGCCTGGCGTGAATACTCATCAATACCAATCTGGCGGTGATAGAAAATATACCACTGACCGTTTACTTCCATAAGACTTCCGTGGTTGTTACCCCAGCGGTAAGACATCTGATTTTTGCCGTCCGGACCAGGAAGAATTTCACCACCGTTAAAGCTTATGTCGCCACCCATCTTGTAATCGCCAAGTGGTGTGTCACAGTATTTGAAGGAAAGGAAGCCGTTACAGTCTTCATAAACTCCGTACTGAGGGCGGTGTGTGTAATAGCGCTTAGAATAAATAAACACGTATTTGCCGAAAAGCTTGCGTGGAGATGAGGCTTCAAAGAAGGCATCGTTTTCATCATCCATGCCGTCATCCGGAGACCACTGGGTAATACTGTGCTTGATTACATTTTCGCGCAGGGTTTCCTTTTTGATTGTGCACATATCATCGTTGAGCTCGGCACAATACTGCTTGCAAAAGCCCCAGAAGGCATAAACACGGCCATCGTCATCAACTAAAATTCCCGGGTCAAAGGCAAGCTCAGTAAGCTTTGGATTTGTAAATGGGCCTGCAGGGTTTTTACTTGTTGCAAGCATGATACGTGAACCCTTTGCTTCGGCTGCGTACATATAGAAGGTGTCGCCCTTTTGAACAACATCAGGGGCATAAAGGATAGAACCGTCTGTAGAGGTGTAGCATACTCCATGGCAGGTCCAGTTTGTTAAATCATCTATAGGAGCGCTCCAGACAACCTGATCAGGTCCGCAATATTCAGTTTTAAGTGTGTCGTGTGAACCGTAAAGATAAACGCGCTTTTCGCCGTTGTATTCAAAAACTCTAGGCTCGCCGTCCGGAACATGTTCCCAAAGCGGCATGTATGGGTTTGCACCCTTGATATATTCTTTCATAAAAAACCTTCCTTCCGATTAGAATAAAGAAGAATTAAGGTTGTTTCAAGAGTATAAGCAGATATGCATTTATGGGGCTTTTGTGCTATATTCAAAGTAATGGGAACAATCGTTATTTCAATTGTATTAGTAATAGCTGCAGGACTTGCCCTTGCAGTCCTCATAAAAAACAAGCGCAGCGGCCGTCACCCTTCCTGCGGCGGCAACTGCACTTATTGTAATGATTGCCCGTCAAAAACAACCGACTGCGACCGGCAGTGAAATATGTGTCATTCCACAACCTTCACCGATGCTTGTGTCGTTGTTATACAGGTTGAGCGTGCCACCTCGTAACTCCCCGTTGTTTTTAAGCCTGCCCCATGCTATGATTAATTGATGAGAACTCCAGAAGAAATATTTGATTTGATAAAGTCCGTTGCTTCCCAGGACCAGAATATCCTTGCAGTTTATTACGGAGGTTCACGAGCCAATCCTAATATAGAGCCCGACATTTACCAGGACTTTGATGTGGTGTTTGTTGTAAAAGAAATTGCACCTTATATAAAGGACCATTCGTTTATAGAAAAATTCGGTGAGGTTCTTTTGCTGCAGGAGCCGGACTTAATGGATGCCCGCCGAGGCCTGATGCCCTTTGATTTTTCCAAAAGCTATGCCTTTCTTACCCTTTACAAAGACGGCAACCGCATGGACATCACCTTAAAAACTCTTGAAGCTGCAAATGAAGAGCTGGCTCAGGAAAAAATGAATGTCATTCTTTTGGACAAAAATAATTACTTAAAGCAGATAGGCCAGCCGACGGACGAAGACTATCACAACACAATTGCAGATCAGGCGAACTTTGACGCATGCTCAAATGAATTTTTCTGGTGCCTCAATAATGTTATAAAAGGCATAGCACGCGACGAGCTTACATACGCCCACACAATGTTTGATGTTTATGTAAAAGAGCAGTTTTATAAAATGCTGGACTGGATGCTGGCTGTAAAATATCAGGGCAATATCTCAAGCGGAAAGCTGGGTAAGTTTTATAAAAAATATCTTTCAAAAGAAGAATACGAGCTTTTGTGCAAGACCTTTCCTGGTGCTGATTATGATTCCTTCTGGGCCGCCCTGGACAGCGCAATAGAACTGTTCTTACAGGCAGCCCGCTACATCGCAGAAAATACAGATTTGATTTTTTCTGAAAAGGACGCAGAAGGCCTTAAAGAATATCTTTATAAAGTCAAAAATAAAGAGTACAGATATTCGGAATAATCTTTTTATTTAGCATCTGCTTTGCTGTATTTTGCCATATGAGCCTTGATTGCCTTAAAGGTTTTGTCGCTTATGTAGTGCTCAATGCGGCAGGCATCTTCTATGGCTGTTTTTTTGTCTACACCAAGGTTCATGAACAAGGAAAACATCGTTGGAACAATGGGCATCCTTTACGGCGGTGGAGACCTCACAGTATGGCAGACACTCGGTCAGGCCTTCACAGGTGTAACAGGCTTCTCATTCTTAGTATTCAACCTTTTGTGTGCTCCATGTTTTGCCGCAATGGCTTACATGCTCTTCTTCAAAAAATACACCGAAGCTAACAAGCTCGAAATAAAAGCATAAAAAAAGGAGTCGCAGGATGATGTGGATTGCAACTAACCTTGGAACAATTCTAATTTCCCTTTTTCTGGTTCTGATTGTGTCAGGAATTATTACCTCACTCGTAAAGGATAAGAAAAAAGGAAAATCATCCTGTGGCTGCTCCTGCGAGCATTGTAAGATGTGTTGTGCTTGTAAGAAGCTAAATTAGTTTCTGAGACACAAGAAAAGCTTCTGGGGTTTGAACAACAACAGAAGCTTTTTTATAGTCACGAAGGTTTCTTGTCAGAATCAACGTTATTTTATTTTCCAAAGCTGTGTAATACTGAATGGCATCTTCAAAATCTGCAAAATCAGAATTCAATGCTTTATCGATTACACTTTCTGAAGAATCAATAATATGAAGCAGGATTCGCAATTTACGCAGAAGTTTTTTGGCTTCGTCATTTCCAAGTTGTTTTCGAAGTATATAAAAAGTATTTGCAAGGATTAGAGGTGTTGTGTAAAGTTCAAGCTTTTTCATTTCGGCAAAAGTAAAAAGCACTGCAGAAAAATGAAAGTGCGGAATCCGTTGAGCCAGCAAATCAAGAATTACATCTGTATCGACAAAAACCTTATTCATATTTGTCCTCAAGATATGAAGTGTAATCTGCCCTGTAATCATAGTTTTCGTCGAGTTGAATAACACCGGCAAGTTCATTTACAAGAGTGCTATATTCAAAATCCGAAGATTTTTTGTTCAGAGTAAGTCCGTCAAAAAAGTTTTCCACAATAGATGAAAGAGAAATTTTCTTTTGTGCAACATATTCTTTTGCGCGTGCAATAGAATTGTCGTTAAGCTTAAGAGTTAATTTTGATTCCATAACTAAACCTCTATACGTACAATATATTATACTTTGTACGTATTGTCAATTTTTTTCCTTGACTATTACCTTTCGTTTTAATAGAATTTGTAAATCTTTTATTATTACGGTTCATAGTAATGCAATGGAGCTTTGTATTTTTTATTAATAGCATCCTGCTTGGCGTAGGGCTGGCAATGGATGCGTTTTCAGTTTCTCTGGCAAACGGTCTTAAAGAACCAAACATGAAAAAACGGCGCATGTGTTTTATGGCCGGAATTTATGCATTCTTTCAGTTTGCCATGCCTATGATCGGCTGGC
This sequence comes from Treponema sp., assembly GCA_017616165.1. Taxonomy (GTDB): domain Bacteria; phylum Spirochaetota; class Spirochaetia; order Treponematales; family Treponemataceae; genus Treponema_D. The sequence goes on along the minus strand of JAFZYR010000067.1, from coordinate 1,407 downwards.
TTTGTGTCCATACAATCGTTGAATATTTTGAAAAGTTTGAATTATTTGTTCCCTGGATTGCGCTTGTACTTTTGCTTTACATCGGCGGAAAAATGATTTGGGAAGCTCTGCATGAATCAAAGGAATCAAACGAAGAAGCAGTCGAAGAACGCGTAGTACTTACTTTTGCAACACTTATTCTTCAGGGATTAGCTACTTCCATAGACGCCCTTTCCGTAGGGTTCACAATTGCAGACTACGGACTTTTGATGGCATTCATTGCCAGCGTGATTATTGCGGCCGTAACATTTATAATCTGCATGATTGGACTTTTAATAGGAAAACGCGCCGGCCAGCACCTTAGTTCCAAAGCAACAATCCTTGGCGGAATTATCCTTATCCTCATCGGTATTGAAATCTTTGCAAAAGGGATTTTCTTTTAGTTAGCAAAAGGATTTAAAATCTTTGTACCATCAATGATTTGTCCGTTATTCATATCTTCTGAATAAATAACGACACAACCTGTTTCATTTGCAGTAGAAATTATTAGAGAATCCCAAAAAGAAAGCTTGTGTTTTATACTTATGTCCACAGCATTTAGGATAAGAGGGATAGAAATTTCTTTAACCGGAAATTGTTTGGAAAAAAGCTCAACATATTCTTTTGCGGCCTGCTTTGTCAGCTTTAGTTTCTTAGTGGCAGCATTATAAAATTCCTGGAGGCTTTGTGTAGAAATAAGTCCTGTTTTTTCAATTGAAGCTTTTTCTAACAAACTCGCAGCAATCAGTTGTTTCTGAGGATTTTTTGCATCTGCAGAGTAAACAAGAATATTTGTATCAAAGAACACTTTTCCTGCTGTTGTTACAACTGATTTATTATCTCTCATACAGCTCCTCCCTTGTCCATTTTTTACCATCTGATTTTGGATGATATTTTTTGTTAAGCTCCATGAGATTTTCATAAAAGGAATTCTGTTTTTTAGTCTTTAATTTTTCTTCAGTTTCTTCTTGCACTAACCTCGAAACATTTTCCAGCACTTTAAGCCGTTCTTTATAAACAAGCTTTGGAAGCATTTCCAGAATTGTTTTGAGATAATAAGATGGTGTATTTTTTACTGGACCAAGGGCAGCTCCAGAATCCTGTAATTCCAAAACTGGTTCATCAGAAACATCATAAAACCCAGCTCTTTGTTTTTCTTTCTGATTATTATTTAACTTATCTTCAAGAATCACATCATAAGGAACTCGATAAAAATTACAAAGATCTACGACAATTTTAACAGGAGGCACAGAATCACCGTTTTCATATTTAATATACATCTGTCTTGAAATATTAAGATAAGAAGCCACTGCCGCCTGAGAATAATTATTCTGTTCTCTTAATGCCCGTAAAGTTTCGTTCATACTTATAGTATAAGCACAATTATTT
>JAFZYR010000018.1 GCA_017616165.1 Treponema sp. | reverse complement strand
TTGCTGCTGAAAACACCCAGGCTTCTGAATCTCGTATCCGTGATACAGATATGGCTTCAGAGATGGTTGAATTCACAAAGAACCAGATTCTCACACAAGCTGGTACTGCAATGCTTGCACAGGCAAACTCACAGTCACAGACTGTACTTGCACTTTTGCAGTAGTTTCTAACGTCAAAGAAATAACTGGATGTCATTTTTTTGACGTTAAAGCTTATAATTGGAAGGGGTGCGCCCCCCTTCCGGTTATATTTTTCAAGGATGAAACAAGCCTGTAAAAAGGCTTGGGTAATACAAGGAGGAGACCATGAATACTATAACATCAAATGCTATGGTTCATACGGCAATGGATGGCCAGTCTCTCTACTCGTCTGCTGTTTCAAGTTCGAATGCCTCTGCTGTAAAGCAGACAGTGGAACTCATGACTCCAACCGGAGCTCAGGTTGCACAGAACATTGAACAGAATCTTGCTCAAATAAAGGAAGATTCACAGCAGCTTCAGAAAATGTACGAAATGGTGGACGGAAGGAAACTTCAGTTCAACGTTAACAAAGAGCTGGGTGCTGTTGTCGTACGCGTAGTAGATTCCAATACCAATCAGGTATTAAAGGAGATTCCATCGGAAGACATACAGAAATTAAAGCTCAGACTTCGCAAGGCAATCGGCAACTTGTTTGACCAGAAAGTCTAGGGAGTCGGATTTTAAGAAAGTATTTTTCTGATTGTTAGATTATGGCCGGATTAAGTATACCAGGCGTCACAGATACCTATAATACAAATGATACTGTGGAAAAACTTATGCAAATCGAGCGGATTCCGCTGACAAGGGAGCAGAATCAGCTCGATGAGTATAAGTCACAACAAACAGCCTGGCGGGAAGTAAACACACAACTCACCTCTCTGCGTGACAGTACAAAAACCCTTTATTCTTACGAAAATCCTTTTAACAATAAATTAACTACCTCAACTGACGAAGCCGCAATCACTGCAACTGCAAACCGTGGTGCGGACATTCAGTCTTTTAAAATTGACGTTATTCAGCCGGCAACCGCAGACCGTTTTTTATCCGACGAGCTTGATTCGTCCTACAAGGTTCCTGCCGGCGTTTATACATATAAGGTTGGCGAAAAGCAGCTTACCGTAAACTGGAAGGGCGGCAGCCTTAAAGAATTTTCCGATGCAATTAACAAGCGCAGTAACGGCGTTGTAAAGTCCATGCTGGTCGGTGCCAGTGCAGGTAAAAAAACTCTGCTCATAGAAGCACTTGCAACCGGTAAAGAAAACAAGCTTGTATTCGAAGGAGCCGCCAAGGACTTTGCCATAGAAAGCGGAATGATTAGTCCTGTAAAAAGCACCGCCACTTCCTTTGGTGCCAAATCCGGAGAAGTAAAACAGGTAACCTACAAGGAAGACTCTAAGCAGGCACGCATGCCAGAAATTTCCATGACCCGCACCTCTGTTACAGACGGCAAGGTTACAGTACAGCCACGCGGCGGTTATGAAGTAAGCATTCCGGATTCGGTAAAAAACAACGACAACATGCACCTTAGCTTTACAGTAAAAGCTACAGGTCTTACAGATATTACACAGGCAATAAACGAAACAGCAGCAGAGCCTGAAATTCCGGACGGCTTTTATGCAGAGTTTGGAGGCATTTCCATTCAAAATGCCACTTCCGATACCCTGCTCCCAAAATCTACTGCCAAGCCTGAGCCTGTAGATCCTGTAACAAGCAAAAATGTTTTTTATGCAGTTTTTAATGACGGCACAGAACGTGTAATTTCTACTCCGGATATTCTTAACGGAAAAGAACAGTCAATTGATATAGCAATTTCTGACTACAAGGGAATTAAGTCTATTTCTGTAAGAAACGCAAACACCTCCTGGTCGCTTGAGGTTTCTGAGTTTACAGCCTACGACTCAAATGCAAGCCTTGGCTATGCGCCTAACAATGCAGTTGCACAGGCTGGAGACGCTATAATCAAATACGAAGGAATTACCATTACAAGACCTACAAACGAAATTGATGACGTAATCCCGGAAATTACTCTTAACGTTCATGACAAAACAGAAAAAACTGCAACCCTTACCGTAAAGGTAGACAAGGAAGCTTCTAAAAACGCACTCATAGAATTTGTTGGACGCTACAATCAGGCGCTTGCAAAAATAAACGTGCTTTCGCAGAACAAGCAGGACATTGTAAACGAGCTTGACTATCTGACCGACGACGAAAAAGAAAAGCTCACCTCTCAGCTTGGAATGTTCCAGACAGATTCTTCGCTTTCTAACATCAAGAGCAACATGCAGTCAATTCTTTCTTCAAATTACAGATTTACGGAATCTGCAGAAATTACTGCACTTTCGCAGCTGGGCATTTCTACTAATGCTTCGGGCTATTCCGGCTCCTATACCCAGAGCAGACTGCGCGGCTATCTTGAAATTGATGAAAAAAAGCTTGATGACGCACTCGAAAATCACATAGATGCAATTAAAAATTTATTCGGCTATGATACCGACGGCGACCTTATTATTGATGACGGCATTGCCTACAAGCTGGACAAGCAGATTACAGCCTATACTCAGACCGGTGGTATTCTTGCCTTAAAGACTTCTACGCTTGATTCAAAAATCAAAAGCTCACAAACCCGCATTACAAAGCTTGAAGAACAGATGGATAAAAAAGAAGCAGAGCTCAAACAGAAATACAGTACAATGCAGGGAACCTTGAGCACTTTGGAAAACCAGCAGAATACAATTTCTAATTTTACAAAACAGCAGAACAACCAGAATAACAGATAGGGAACGGGAGGAACTTAAATGGTTAGTTTTTACATAAACGGAGAGCCGGTAGAAGTTCAGCTGGAGGGCGAAAAAACAATAGGCGACGTACTCAGATCTTTTGAATTAACCTGCGAAGAAAACAATGCAGCCGTAATAGGAATTACTGTAGACGGAACAAATATTACAGCAGAGCTTTTTGATGAAAAATCAAAGGAAGAGCTTGGCAAGGATACAAAGTTTGAATTTTCTGTAGTTACAAAGGATTCAATCAAACAGTCCTTCACTGCCCTTTCACAGCTTTTTGAAGAGCTTTCTCAAAAAATGGAAGAGGTTCCGGTTGCACTTCAAAGCGGAAAAAACAAAGAGGTTTCTGATTCTATTAAAAAGGTTGCAGACAGCATAGATCAGTTCTGCCACATTGCAGCGCTTGCAAGCCTTTTCCCTCAGGATTTTGAAAATACAAAAATTGACGGAAAACAGTTCAACGACTTTTTTGCAGATTTTTCTCCTATACTATTGGATTTTGAACAGGCACTACAGAACAACGATACTGTTCTTATCGGAGACTTGTCAGAATATGAGATTTGTCCAAGATTAAAGGCAATTTCTGCAGCACTTAATAACATCTAAAGGCTGGAGGCACAGACATGGGTTCATTCTTTCAGATAGGTTCATCTCCTCTTATGGCACGACAAAGCTTTCCTATTGGAATGTTTCTGCTTGGCGTGTTGATTGTTGCAGTTCTTGTTGTAGGCGTATGGTTTTTTACCAAGCATCTTATAGATTATAAAAAGTCGGACAAGTATATTCAAAAGCAGCTTAGCCGTGTAACTACACCTAAGGATGTAAAAAAATTCTGCGACACCCACAGACTTAATCAAAGAATGGCAACCCAGCTGTGGAACCTGTGCCGCACCAAAAAGCTTCCGAACATCAATTATCTTATAAAGGAACACAGCCGCATAAACGACGCCTTTAGGGAATATTATTTTTACATAAAAGAAAACGGCGCCTCTCTCGAAGAAATAAATGATTTTTTTGAATTGAACTTTCAGGTTGAAAAAATCTGTGCTGCCACAAAAAGCCTTCTTTCCACAAAGCAGCTCACACTCGAAAGCGTTGTCTTTTATCTGACCCACGAAAGTGAACAGTTTCCGTTTTATGTTAAGGCAAACACATCCGATTATTTTGCACTTGAAATACCAAAGTTCATGTACGAAAATCCAAATCTCAAGCCGCCGCTTTTGGAACGCCTCCGTTTTATCACTAAATCGGTAGACGGCATGACCTTCCATTTTACAACAAGAGCCATGAGGTATCAGACAAATCCGGACGGCAAGGTTCATCTTATTCTTACTCATTCAGAGGATTTGCTTAACCAGGCACACCGTAATTCCAAGCGTGAACCTATTGATGCAGAATGTACTTTTTCTCCGGCTCGTGTTGCCCGCGAAGAAGAACGCTCTAAAAAAGCCATCAAAAACAAGGAAGAAGAATTTATTGTTTCTCCAAAGGAATATCCTGGAAAGATTACAAACATCAGTACCGGTGGATGCTGTATAAAAACAAATCTGCCGATCAAAGAAAAGCAGCATCTTTCGCTGCTGATTCCAACACTGGATATAAACGAGCACATTGTAGGAATTATCCGCAAAACCCGTAAGCTCATAGACAATTCCTATAATCTGCATATTCAGTTTTTAAAGATTTCGCTGCATTCAAAAAACAAAATAAATGCCTATGCATTTAAATATGAAATATAAAAACTTGTAAAAAATTTAAATTTTTATTATTCTGTTAATAGTATTATGAGAGTCGTTGAACTGCAGAATCTGGTGCGCGAGGACGTCCAGATTTTTTACATAAGAAAATATGCTGCCACTGCTGTGCTTGATTTAACTGCACGTACTGCAAATGTCGAAATTGAATTTTCAATAGAGATGAACAGCTTTGGCAACAAGGAAATTTCTCTTTCAATAAAAACACAGATTGACTACCCTCTTATTCCAATCAGAAAATCAATTATTGAATACCTTACAAATCTAGAACAGGAAGGCAAATTACCTTGCTGACATTCCAAACAAAAACAGAACAGGAAACAATTGCGCTCGGCGAAAAAATTGGACGTCTCTTAAAAAAAGGAGACATTATTGCCATGCAGGGAACTTTGGCCGCCGGAAAAACCACAATCACAAAAGGCATTGCACGCGCACTGGAAATTACCGACACAATTACAAGTCCAACCTTTTGTTTAATAAGCGAATACTACGGACGCATGCCGCTTTATCATTTTGATGTTTACAGGCTCGAAGGCACCGAAGACTTTATAAATCTTGGTGCCGATGATATGCTTTACGGAGACGGAGTTAGCATAATTGAATGGAGCGAAAAAATTATGGAGGAGCTTCCTTCCCGTACAATAATTCTGCGGCTTACTCCACAACAGGACGGCTCCCGAATAATCGAAATTGAAAACTGGAATAATGGTGAAATAAAATGAAAGCACTTGCAATAGACTGTGCGTGCTCACGAATGACTGTGGCCGCCAAAAATGAAGATTATACCTTTACTGCAATTTACGACATTGGAATGCGACAATCAGAAACTCTTGTGCCAGCCATTGATGAGGTGCTTCAAAAATGCGGGCTTGCAAAAAACGAGCTGGACTACACTGCCCTTACTGTTGGTCCGGGAAGCTTTACAGGACTTCGTCTTGGCATAAGCGCGCTCAAGGCAATTGAATGTGCCTTTGGAACTCCTATATACGGCATTTCTTCTATAGAAGCCTACGCCTATCCCTTTATAGACTCCCCTGTTCCAACCCTTGCCTGCATTGACGCAAACAAAGACAAATTTTATGCGGGCATTTATCATTCAGGAAAAATAGTTTTGGAAGACGGCGACTATGAGGTTCCGTTTATCATTGAACGCCTTAAAAATATAGGTGAGTTAAATATTGCAGGCTTTGAAAAGGATATGAACAAGCTCATAAGCCTGCTTGAATTCCAGGGCTGCAAACCAGTTATTCACAAGCTTGCTGTTCCTCCGGTTACAACAGACTGTCTTTTTGCACTTGCAGAAAAAAAAATAACCGCCAAGCTCCCTCCTCTGAAGGATTTTGACGGTCCTGTATATTTACGAGCCAGTGAAGCAGAAATAAAGCTTTCTACTTCTTAAGCAGCTTTGACAAGGCGCTTACTGCATCGCGGGCCTTATTATCATTATCCTGAACAACGGCCACAGCAGCCTTGTTTTCCTTCTGGATAGCATCAAAAACTTCCTGACGGAAAACCTTTACATTCTTTGGCGCTTCTACACCAATCTTAACCTGATCTCCATGAACGTCAATCAGAGTGATTGTAATGTCTTCGCCAATCTTAATTTTTTCATCAATTTTACGCGAGAGGATTAACATTATTTTTCTCCTTTCGCATTCAATGCATCAATAATATTTACCTTAGTTGTCCAGCGGTTGTCGTTTAATATTACCTGCATACACTGCCTGTTCTTTTTGTTTATAACAAGCGGTCCCTGGAAATTGGCAGTAATTGCAGAACCATCGTTTGGAACTGTAACTATTGTCATTATGATTATATCTTCGGGATTTTCAATTCCAATTTTTGCAAGGGTTTCATCGTCAATGTCTGTTTCATAATCATTTGAAATTAAGAACGGATCAACAATTAAGAACGCAAGGTTCATATCCTCAAGTGACTGCAGCCACAAAAACGGTTCATAATCCGAATCGCACAATGCAAATTTTGTATACTTTTCAAAACCAAATAATCCTTCTGGAATTGTAAGCATACGTGTTTCCGGTATATCGATTCTACCTTTTGCTTTTGTCATTACTTCCATTTTGTTTACTCCATCTTGTCATTGCGAGGAGTGTCAACGACGCGGCAATCTACGTCTTTTATGGATTGCTTCGCTTTGCTCGCAATGACATACTAGTTTTATCTCATATAATTCAACAATGTTGAACTGTACATTTTGCCTGCATTGCTTAAGGTTGCCTGATTTGTATAGTCGAGCATCTTAAGGTTTGTAATTGCTTCGGTGTAATCAAGGTCACCCTCGCGAGAAATCTGCTGTGTAACATCAAGTGCAAGCTTAGAGCTTTTTGTTGCATTAAGCTGTGCTCTTTCATATTCACTGCCTGATTTGGCCAGACGGCTAACAAGACTGTTTATTCCCTGGTCAAGTACTCCAAGTACACGGCCACCAATAGATTCCTGGTCTCCGCTCAAAAGTGCATTGCGGAAGGCAATTACTGCATCAAACATTGAACCGCCCGAAACTCTTACACCGTCTCCAAGATTATATGGAGGGCGCTGGCTTGCATCCTTTACCATGCCAAGCTCATTCAAAGCAGTTCCCTGTACATCCTGAAGCCAGAGCTGACGTGCATCTGTAGTTTCAAGATTAAGTGCGTTGCGGATTGGGTCAAGGCTTGCCTTTACAGCAGCATCACTCTTATTGATTTTGTTGATTACTGTATAAATATTGTCGCCTTCGCTGATTTTAATTTCTACACCGTCAATGCTGATTATACTGTCGCTGTTTGCCTGCCACTGTGTAGCATCTCTGGCACCAAATACCTGCTGATTTTCTGCCCAGAAGGTTTTGTTTCCGGCATTGTCATTTACAAGATATTTGTTTTCATCAACTTCAACTTGATTTACATCAATGTTTCCGTTGTAGCGAACGTTCTGAATAAGAGGAATACCTGAGCCTTCTACATTGCCCATTTCAATATCAAAAGCAGTTGCCTTTGTGTTGGTTCCTGCAAAAATTGACTTACCGTCTGCATCAATTGCATTGGCATTCTGAACAAGTGCCTTCAAAAGCTCATCAACCTCGCTGGCCATGTTCTTCATATCTTCTTCATTATAAATGCCGTTTGCACCGGTTACTGCAAGCTCGCGAACTCTCTGCATAATTTCAAGGGAATTTTCCATATAGCCTTCGCGTACTGCAAATTCGTCGGAAAGAGTAAGTGCATTTTTTTCAAAGTTCTTTACGCGGCCAAGATAAGACTGGTAGCGAACAAGGTGTCCTGCTGCAATAGGATCATCGCGCAGGTTGAGCAGCTTTTGCTGGCTGCTAATCTGATTGTTTGCGCGGTTGAGCTTAGACTCCTGCAGGCGCAAGGCACTCTGAGTATTCATATTGTTCATATTTGAAGATATTCTATGCATATATAACTCCTTCTATTACGTGGATTGCTTCGTCGCTACGCTCCTCGCAATGACGTTGTGTTTTATACTCCTAATTTATTAATAATTGTATCAATCAAGCTGTCCCATACAGTAATGAACTTTGCTGCTGCATTGTAGCCGTGCTGGAACTTCATTATTTCTGCAAGCTCTTCGTCAATGTTTACACCGCTTATTGATTCACGCATATTTCTAAGGTCATCCATAATTGCGGCCTGACTAAGATGATTTGTTTCTGCCTGTTCACCCTTAAGACCAACATTTGTAACGCTGTCTGCAAAAAAGTCATCAAAGGTGCGCATTGAACCAACCATTATGCTTGTATTGCGGATTGCGGCAATTTCAACTGCTGCACTTCCGTCACCTGCAAAAACGTCTCCGCTTGGGCTAAGGAAGCCTGCTGCAACGCTCTGAACATCATTCTGGATTGCAGAATTAATTGTGATGTAAGCACTTGGGTTATAAACCGGTGCAACACCAAACTGAGCTCCTGCTGCAAGTGCATTTACTGCATCTGCCTGAGCAAAGTCATAAGCACCTTCGGCACCTGTTCCATTAAGAATACCGCTGTAATTTGCAAGGAAATAACCTGAATCTTCTACATGGCGTATTACAAAATCCGGATTTGCAGTGTCTACAGAGGTTGTTGCCTTAAGAACAAGGTGATTATTGCGGTCAAGATAAGCTTTAACCTCGCTGTTGCTGTCGTTTATGCGGTTAATTACAGTTTCTACAGTGTCTGTGTGGTAGTAGTTAATTTCTACATAACCGTCTGTGCTGGCAAGTCTCATTGTACCGTCAAAGCCAACCTGCTGTTCCTTATCAAGCTCATTTGTACCTGTAAAGCGGAAAACATAAGAGGTATCAAGCTCGCCGTCGCCGTTGCGGTCAAAGTTACCGTTTGTATTTTCAACAAAAGGACGCTGAACAAAAAAGTCAAGACCGGTAACATGATTTGCACCAACAGCATTGCGGTGAACATCGTTTACCAGGTCTGCAAAGTTCATTGTCATTGTATTAAGCTGCTGAATTTCATTGCGGATATCTACATCACGAAGCTCTACAAGGGCGCCAAGCTTTCCACCGCTAAAGAAGGCATCGTTTCCTGTATCCTTCCAGATGAGCTTGTTATAGCCTGAGTCATCATCACGAAGCTGAAATCCAATTTCACGGGCAATTCCACCCTGAACAAGCACAAGACCGTCAACATGAACTTCAAATTCATCAGGGTCACGGTGGTCAATTGTTACGTTTACAAGCTGACTGAGCTTATCTACTAAAAGGTCGCGGCGGTCAAGAAGATCGTTAGGACTGTCACCTACTCCCTTTGATTCAACAATACTTGCATTCAAGGCTGCAATCTGCTTTGCAAGGTCATTAACCTGCTTTACAGTTGCTTCAATATCACCGTCTACAAGGTCGCTTACACCCTTAAGGCTTTCCCAGCGCTGATTAATTGATTCTGTAAGAGTCTGTCCGCGTGTAACAACTGCCTGGCGAGCTGCCTGACTTTCTGGATTTACCGACAGCTCCTGCCAGCTTTCCCAGAATTTATCCATATTATAGCGTACGCTTATATCATCCGGCTCGTTGTAAATCTGTTCGAGCATTGTGTAGTAATCAGAACGGGTTTCCCAGTAGGTTTCCTGATTTGCCTGGGCCACAATGCGCTTGTCCAAAAGCTCATCGCGAACACGTGTGATGCTCTGAACATCAACACCCTGTCCAATCTGTCCCGGGCGCTCTGCACGAGTCATATCCGGTCGGTAAAGAGGGTCAAATTCTTTTATCTGAACTCTCTGGCGTGAATACCCTTCGGTATTTGCATTCGAAATATTGTGACCTGCAGTTGTAATGGCATCGGTCTGAGCCATAATACTGCGTTTTCCTAATTCAATTCCAGAAAATGTTGATCCCATATTTTACCTCTTAAAAGTCCATATTCAAAACAACGCTCTGTGGCATTGGCTGAACAATCTTACCTGTTTTGGAATAAACCTTATTACCAGACTGTGGAAGAGCATCCTCTACAACACCCTGAATAAAGTTCTTTGTAATATTTACATATTTACTCAAAGCCTGATTTTCAATCTTGCACTTAAGCAGCTTTTGTCGCATATTTCCAAGACGTTCAAAATAAGGCTTTACTTCGTCCATTTTCATCATATCCTGAATAATTTCGCGTTCTGCATCTACCTCAAGAAAGTTTCCGGATACAGTATTAATAGTATTGATGATCTTAGTAAGGCTTTCCCAGTTCTTTTCTGTAACAGCCTTACGCAGCTGGTTCTGAGCCTTCACCAGCTCATCAAGAATCCCTTCTTCCTTTACGAGAATCTGTTCAAAATCCATTTCATTCCCTTTCATCAATATCACCTCACAAAAAATAGTTATAGGATATCAGTTGTTTATCGGCAGCAGAAAAAATGAGTTTAGAAAAAAAATTAAAAATGTATGTATTTTATATGGTAAAAAGTAATATTTTATTATTCTTTTTTTCTCTTTTTTTTTTGAATTTATAACTTATAATTAAATCAATAATAAAAACTGGAGGAAATTATGAAAAAACTAAGTAAAATTTTGTTTTTCTGCTTATTGCCCCTGCTTTTTGCTTCATGTGGAAGTCCATCGGAACCCTACACTGACGATTTCAATCAAACAGAATGGGAAAAAGATGTAACAATTGAAATTAATGAAATAAAGTTTTCTGAAGGAACCTGGTGGTTCAGAAGACAATATGTACTAATAGGAGATCCTATAATCGAAACCGGTGAATTCAAAATCACTTATAAAGGCACAGAAATGGATTTACAATACACAAGAATTGATCAATTTACTAAAGGCGATACCTCAAAAGTTAAATTCTATGATGAAGAAGATCTGGAAAGAGAGAATAATTTTTCATATAAAATTAGTTCATTAGATTTGAAAGAATGCGATTATACAATGCCGAGTGGATATGCTCAAAAAGTACAATGCTACAAAAATTCCAGCGATACAAAATTCAGAACTCACACGATAGAACATGCATTAGATCATGATAGTGGTGAATTGGCTGATATACCATCATTCGGCTGGTTTGAAAAAATAGATTAATATGATTACATATATCATAATTTCGGTTTAATTATATGAACTTAATTTTTTTTCTATATGAATACACTTAATATATTTTAAGTCTTATAATAGACTTCCCCACCTTGACTATATCGGTTATATTTTATATATTATTTTCACTTATGGTGCCTATAGTTCAGCGGTAGAGCGCCAGATTGTGGATCTGGTTGTCGTGGGTTCGATCCCCACTAGGCACCCTAAAAAAACGGTGTAGCTTTGCACCGTTTTTTTATTTGCGATTGTAGCTCATCTGGATAGAGCAACGGACTTCGAATCCGTAGGTAGGAGGTTCGAATCCTCTCAGTCGCACGAGTGACTGAAGCATTTTGAAACATGTTTTCTGATGGGGGCTCAGCGCCGCCCCCATCACCCCCCGCTAAGAGGTTGAAGCCGCACTGCGGCTTCGGATTAGAGTATGTTCG
>JAFZYR010000066.1 GCA_017616165.1 Treponema sp. | reverse complement strand
TTGAACTCTTACACGATTGCTCGCAACAGATTTTGAGTCTGTCGTGTCTACCATTCCACCACTCCGGCGTGAGTAGACAAAATATAACAAAAAAACGGGGGTTTTTCAAGTGTTTGATGCTTGTTATAATAATTACGTGAAGATTAACGCACACACGTTTGAAGGCACGGATCCAGAGCTGGTACTAAAAACTGTATTCGGTTACGATTCCTTCCGCCAGAATCAAAGAAAAATAATTCAAAGTGTATTAGACGGAAAAGATACTCTTGCCATCATGCCAACAGGCGGCGGTAAATCAATCTGCTATCAGATTCCGGCACTCATTTTTGAAGGAATAACTGTTGTAGTTTCACCGCTCATCTCTCTTATGCAGGATCAGGTAGATTCGCTTGAGGCCTCGGGAATTCACTCTGCTTTTTTAAACAGTTCACTAACCTGGGACGATTATAAAAAATCAGTTGATGAAATAAAAAGTGGAGAAGTTAAAATCATTTATGTTTCTCCGGAAGGACTTTCAACAGAAAAAATCAGACAGATTCTTGGTTCAGAAGGTTTAAAAATCAGCTGCATTACAATTGATGAAGCGCATTGTGTTTCTCAATGGGGTCACGACTTCCGCCCGGACTATATGGAAATCGGCTCTTTCCGTGCTCTGTTCCCAGACGCTGTAATGATTGCACTTACTGCAACTGCTACAGAAAATGTTCGACAAGATATCATCAAAAACCTTAAACTCAACAAGCCTCAAGTTTTTGTTTCAAGCTTTAACCGCGAAAATATCTTCCTTGAAGTTCAGCCAAAAAGAAACGCTCTGGACCAGATTGTTAACTGCATAAACAAACACTATGGTGAAAGCGGAATCATTTACTGTTATTCGCGTAAGGCAGTTGATGAGCTTACAAAGGTTTTGAGCGATATGGGTTTTTCTGTTTTGAACTATCATGCAGGACTGCCAGATAATGTGCGTGTAGAAAATCAGGATAAATTTGTAAAGGATAAGGTTCAGATTATTGTTGCGACAATTGCTTTTGGAATGGGAATCAATAAACCGAACGTTCGTTTTGTAATTAACTATGACCTGCCGAAATCTTTGGAAGAATACTATCAGGAAATTGGTCGTGCCGGACGAGACGGGCTTGCTTCTACAGCGCTGCTGCTTTATTCTCCTGGTGATATTAACAAGGTTCGATTCTTTTTTGACTCCTCTTCTGACCCTCGAAAGGCCGAAATGCGCCTACAGGGAATGATTAATTTTGCAACTGCCTGTTCCTGCCGCCGTCGTATTCTGCTTGGCTATTTTGGAGAAGCTTACGACCCTACAAAAGCAACAAAGGACTGCTGCTGCGATATCTGTTCCTGCGGCGAGATTCCAAAGGTCGACATGACTATTCCTGTTCAGAAACTCATCTGCTGCATCATAAGAACTCAAGAACGCTTTGGTTCTTCTTATGTAATTGATGTTCTGCTTGGCTCAAAACAAAAACGCATTATAGATAATGGCCACGATAGAATTTCAACCTGGGGAATTGGTAAAGAGCTTTGCAAAGATGATTGGTTCCAGCTGATTGATTTGTGTATAGCAGCAGGCTATCTAACAAAATACGGTGAGTACAGCATTCTTCAAATTACAGAAGATGGATACGCTCTTCTTTCTTCAAAAGAAAAAGTCCTGTTACAATTCAGAAGAACAACTCTGGCATTCCCTAAAAAATCAAGTGGCGAAAGAATCTCAACAGAGAAACGTATTGCAGAAAAACCAGCAGCCGACGACCATCAGGCAGAAGAAATCATCAAAGCACTTAAAGCCTGGCGCCGTCGCAAAGCAGATGACATGAATGTTCCTCCATACGTAATCTTCGGTGACAAAACCCTGTACGACATTGCCGCCAAAAAACCAGGCAACCGATCATCTCTCCTCCAGGTCTACGGAATCGGCGAAGCCAAAGCCGACCAGTTCGGAAAATCAATCATCGCGGTTATTGAAGATGTGATGAAGGAAGAGAAT
>JAFZYR010000017.1 GCA_017616165.1 Treponema sp. | reverse complement strand
TGGGAGCCCAATCAAGCAGAAGCATGCAAGACCAATAAAGACTTTAAGTCCCCTTTTCATGCAAAACTCCTTATACTTTATCATTCCGATAAAAAATAATATTACATTATTATATCGGCATAATCAGTCGAATTTATAATATCTTTAATTATATTTCCTATATTATTCTTTGTCAAACGGATTTTATAGCGTTTTTTAAGCATTTTTGAGCAGAAAAACTATTCTGTACCACTTCCAACATAGAACAACCACGGGTCATCTCTTTTCATAGCAACACCTTGCGTAGAGGTAATTTCTTTTTTTGCAGTTGCATATACCTGTGTTCCCTGTTCAAGATATTTGCCCGTTTTCATTGGAATTACAACAATATATAAATCTGGTTCCCCGGAATTTTTATCTGTCAAAAACCGAGGAGCATCATAGTTATTAAGCAATGATATTTTTGTATTCTGATTTATAACCGAAATAATCCTGAAGAATGTTTGACCGTCTTTTTCATAACCATAAAAGTTAGAAGCTGCACCTTTTGGCAAAAAATCAGAATCTAAAAGATTATATTCGTATTTAAGCTCATCTATTTCATCTTTAGTGTAATAGAAAGAATCTGCCGACATTTCCTGGTCAAACATAAGCTTAATAGGAGCATTTTTGTTAGCACCACTTTCACCTGATTTAGGATAACTATTAGAAATAGTAGGACGAGCCGCAACAACAGCAGTCAAACAAAGCTGAATCCCGCTTGCCGGAGCCCTTACAAAGGTACAATCAGTAGTTTCCTGATTCAAAGCTTCTATTCTAAGATATTCACCGTTCTGGAATTGAGTCTTTGTAACCAGATCTGAAATTTTCCATTCAATAAACTCATATTCATCATGTGGGGCAAAATCAATTGTAAAAGTGTCTGTAACTTTTTTAGAAGCTTCACCGCTGGCAGGAGCTTTTATTGCCCCGGAACCATATTTATAATTCACCTTTATTGTATAGTAAGGAGCATCATTATATTGAATAGCAGCTTTAATCTTTTCTTTTACTTCCCCACCTTCAGGAAATAAACTACAGGAAGCAAATAATATAAGAGAAGATAAACATATAAGCTTAAGGTTTAATGTCTTCATTATTTGATTCCTTATGGTTCTGGAATTGTTATTACTATGGTATCAGTTGTAACAACCTTTGCTGTATATTTTGAAGTTCCATATTGATGCTCCTCTTTAGTTACTGTTTTAAGTTTTATTATATAGGTACCTGCATTTAATACTGTTGATGTTGTTTCTTGAGGATTATAACTTGACTGACTCGGAACCAACCCACCTGATATTTCTCCAGAACTTGAATTAACTGTAACTTTTTCACCAATATATTCAGTCGTATTATAATCTTGTGTGTAACTTATTTCGTAACGTTGAAAAGAAAAAGCCATATTAGTAGAATAATAAGAATAAGTAGATGGTTTCCTCCAATTCAAAGTAAGCAGATAGCCGTCACCGTCTTCTTGAGGTTGAATAGTATAACTTAAATTTAAATTTTTAGCTTCAAATTCTGGCGTTACTTCAAATTCTACATCATCGGATTCCAATCCATCATATTCTGCTCTGACAAAAAATCTATAATAGTTTCCGTTGTAGAGGTAAGTAGAATCAAAAGCAGATAAATCTACTGTATATTGCTCTATTCCCGATGACTTAGGAA
Source organism: Treponema sp. (assembly GCA_017616165.1). Classification (GTDB taxonomy): domain Bacteria; phylum Spirochaetota; class Spirochaetia; order Treponematales; family Treponemataceae; genus Treponema_D. The sequence goes on along the minus strand of JAFZYR010000017.1, from coordinate 67,781 downwards.
TAGTTTCAATTAGTATTGTTTCCGATGATGTTTTAATATAAACCTTTATATTATCGCATACAGCTGGGTTTTTCCATTTTAATGTTGCGCTTTGTGAAGTAACATACCATTCATTTACATAATAACTAAAGCCACCATCATTTTTAGTTACTTTTTTTGGTGGCAAAGAAGAATTAATAACATTTGAATAAAAAACAGCACCATCATAATCAGCCGGAAGTACTGTTTTTATTACAAAATAACAACTTGGAGTTCCTATGGCATTAACTATTGTTGCAGCCGTATTTGAGTTAATGCGGTACGAATCAGAAGATATTGATAATATGATCTTTTTGTTTCCTGATAAAGCTTGTTCTTCTGTTGCACCATAACAAACATGTAGTTTAGCTTCGCTAATATTATAGGGCACACCATAAGTAGGATGATTAAACTCAAGATTTAATCCATTTTCATAAACTTTTTTTGTAAGTGTCAATGGTTTTGGACAAGTCCATGCTATTTTTTCTGCTGCCGTTTTTGTAAATGAAGTATTTGTATATGAAGTAGAAGTATTGTAGATTTTTATTGTATTTAAAGTAGTTATAACAATCTTGTATCTTAAAAATTCATCCAGGTTTTCGAGTGTACAAGATGTTGCTCCGCTGGATTTATATACTGTTTTTGTTTTAGTATTTTGAAGAACCCAGCTATCGCTACCATATGAACCCTTATAACATTCAATTTTACAATAATTATAATCACCCGATGGTGCTTCCCAATTTACAATAAGATTATATTTATAATTATTATATTCCGGAGTGATACTAATATTTTTTACAGCACCCGGTAAGGTTACACAATTCTTTATTTCATAAGGGTCACCTTCTGTGTCATTGTTACATGGGACAATTTGAAGACTATAATTTTTTCCAGGTGTAAGACCTTCCAAAATGCAAGGAGATTCAGATGATTCTCCGATAGTGGATTCTCCGTAATAAACCCAAGGATTATTATTGTTGCTGGAATCTTTATACCATATTTTATTTTTTGTAATACCCGTTGCACCATTAGTATTTATGATATTGTATAATCCCAACGCACCTTCTATATTGTTTGGATCAGAATAAACGACAGGTTCTGGATTTGCTGGTTTTACTGGTTTTGTAGAAAAAGCTGAAGAGACAAAAGGTTCAAGAGTTCTGCCAAGTTCATCATTTGCATATTGACTGGTTACACTATACACCTTAGCAATACAATTCATACCATATTTAAGATAATCCATTGTGTATTCACATTTATTATCCTTATCAACAAACAAGTAATGTTTAAGGTCTTCATTTGTCTGAATATCACAAAGCTCAATATATACACCGGCACAATTACCTTGTGAAGGCTTTTGCCATGTGAGCTTTAATTTATCTTTTTGTCCTGTTGTATGAATAAGCTCATAATTAACAGAAGCAAGAGGTAATGCAGGAGTAGATTTAGTATAAGCTAGTTTTTTAGAGTTTCCCAAACTGTCAATTAATTCAATTTGGAACTGATATCTTGTTCCATAATCCAAACCGGTTATTACAGGTGCCAAAGGAGAAATTTCTATTGCCGGATAATCATCCCAATAAGCAGATGCTTGCCATGTTGGAATTTCTTTTCTATATTTGACTTTTATTTTTCTTATTGCTGTACCACCATCGTGAGTAAAACTCAAATCGGCAGATTGTGTTTGTGAGAAATTACAAGTATTTACAACTGGTGCAGAAGTATCTATCTTAAAACACATATTAATACAATTGTTTTTAATTTGTGTAGAAAAATTTGTATTTGGAATTATCTGTTCCTTCATATCATAAAACTTCAAATCTGAAATTTTATATGTACCATCTTTCAGTCCAGCTAGTTGATACAGGCCTTCATATTTTCTACCCTTAGCAGAAGTAACCTTGTTATAATAGATTTTATATGTTTTTGTATTTGTAGAATCAGCAGTATCTATAACAGTCATATCAAAATAACTGGCTGGTCCAGAATCAGGATCTGTTACAAGAACATTTATATAAATACTTTTATCATATAAGGTTGGAAGAGCGTTAGCTGTTTGAGTTGTAAAATCGATGTCTACAGGTTCATCTAGTAAAGGATTATCTTCATCTGGTATTGAAACAGTTCTTGCTTTAATAATGGAGTCAGTACTCATTTCAGGAGGATTATCATCCGTTTTATTACCAACAAAGAAAGTCCATGGAGTATCATCTTTCTGACAGACTAATTTAGTTTGTTCATAAGCAACATCTTTTTTAAGAATAACATAAATCTGGATATTTATTGGCAGTAATTGACCTTCACCAATTGGAATTACAAGAGTATCAGGTGTTTGAAAAGTAGGAGCACCAAAATATTTTAAAATTGATTTTCTTCCATTATTGTAATCTACAACCGAAATAATTTTATAAAACTGTTCTTCATTTGTACCATTGGTTATTGTATAACCATAATAGTTTGAACTTTCAGGGTCATTTGGATCTGGTACATAAGATGAGTTTTTCAGAAAAGCATTATCATCAAGATTGTATTCCAGTTTAAGTTCACTAATTTCATTTTGAGTATAATAAAGAGATTTTTCTGACATATCATGATCAAACATTATCTGTATAACAGAATCTCTGTAAGCATTCGTCTCTCCAGGAGCTGGAGTTTTATCTATAATTCTTGGGCGTTCTGCAACAACGGGAACAAGGCTAAGCTGCATACCAGCGGCAGGCGCTTTTACAAAAGTACAGGTTGCCGATTCCTGCGACAGATTATCAATTTCAAGATATTCACCGTTATTAAACTGAGTTTTAGAAACTGAATCGATTATTTTCCATTCTATAAATTCGTAGTCGTCATCTGTGTTAAATGTTACATTAAAAACATCCGAAACCTTTTTTGTTGCCTCACCACCAGCCGGAGATTGTACAAATCCGGTACCATTTTTTGAATTTACCTTGATGGTATAAGAAGAAGAATTACTGTATTCAATAAAATTCTTTACTTCCTTACTAACCTCTTCCGCTTTAAGAAAATTTTCACAGGAAATAAACAAAGAAAGTACAGCACATAATAGCACTGCCCCAGCTGCATGATATTTAAAAAGTGGTGAGCGGAAATTCATTTACCGACTCCTTTTGAATGGAATATTTAATTATAAATGGATTACAGGGGTTTTGCAAGGTTTGGAAAGTCTTTGTTTTTTGCCACAACAGCCTTATTTTTTTAAAATTATAAAAAATTTTTCATTTTTTTCTCGAATTTTTGTAATAAGTCCATTTTTTTTTTAATACTAAGGTAAGGGGAAATTTAATTTTCTCAAGGAGATTTACATGTCAGAAACAGTTTTTGACAACATTGATCCTGCCACATTGGAGCGGATTAAGAAACTAAGGCTCATTGATGATGAGCTTATGACGGTGGTTTTCAGCGGGGATAAAAAGGCAACGGAACTGCTGATTAGAATTCTTTTGAACAGAAATGATCTTAGGGTCACAAAATCAATGACTCAGGAGCAGAAACACAATCTGTTTGGCCGGTCGGTCACACTCGATATTGTAGCAGAAGATATTTTCAGAACTGAATACAACATTGAAATTCAGCGTGCCGACAAAGGAGCCGGAGGAAGAAGAATCCGGTATCATCAGGCAATGCTGGACAGTCATACGCTCAAGAAACAGGAAGATTTTGATATGCTTCCAAATCTATACATCATCTTTATTCTTGAGCATGACTTATTCGGAAAAAATGAACCACTTTATTATGTTAACAAAACTCTTAACATTAATGATGAAGATGGAAATCCTTTGCTTTTTGATGACGGTTGTAATATAATGTACGTCAATGGCGAATACGAGGGTGAAGACGCACTTGGAAAACTGATGCACGACTTTTCAACCCCGAATGCCGACGAAATGTATTACACGGAACTTGCCGAAAAGGTAAGGTTTTATAAACAGGATAAGACGGGAGTTCAAATGGCAAGTAAAATTGTAGAAGAATACGGCGATGAACGTGCCGCCAAAGCTTTGCAACAAGGCATCCAGCAAGGTATACAACAAGGCGCCCTGCAGCAAGCCATTGAAGCCGCAAAGAATTTACTTCGAATGGGACTTGGAACTCATGAACAGATTGCGCAAGCCCAAGAGCTCCCATTAGAGAAAGTTCAGGAACTTGCGGAAGAAGTTGCTGCGGAAAAAGGTGGAAAATAAATAACATAAAAAATAAAGGAGCACTTTTGGTGCTCCTTTGTTTTATGGTATTGTTACCTCGATATAATTTACATAAAGCTCTTCATAATACCACTTTACATCTTTTACGATGCTGAATTTGAATAAATAGGTTCCCGGCTCCAAAGCTTGTGTGTAAACAGAAGTTTCATTTTTATTTACTCCACCACTGACATATTCGTAATTATTATATGATACTTCCCTGTATTTTATTTTTCCATTAACAATAGTGAGACTATCCTTATCAAAATTCACAGGATTAGTAGCAGTCTTTTTAATATATTCAATATTATAGCGGTCAAAAGTTATACCTGTTGGCTTTTGCCAGGTGAGTTTTATTTTGTTTTCACCATCAACAACTTCTTTTACTGCTTGTAAATTAAGATTGCTGAATGAATTAATTAATTTAATGGAAATTAACAATGGCCAAGAATATTTTGATTCTACACCTTTATATACTGGTATAATCACAAAATTTTCTTCATTTACATCATATATATCTTTATACTGTGGATTTATTGTTACTTCTGCATATTCCTGAGGAGAAGTAATAGATTTTGCAAAAACCCATGTATTTTTATCATCATCCGGTGCATAATAGATTTTTACACTGTCACATTGGGTAGGATTTTTCCATTTTAAAGTTACGGTTTGAGCATTATAATAATACCAATATGGCACATAACTATCCGATTCATGTGAACTGCTCCAACTTTGACCACAGTAATCATCACCATAAGAAGTAGCTGGTCGTGGCGGAAATGAAGCAAAATATGAATCGGAATAATAAGGCCCATCAAAAGAATCTAAGACTGTTGCCGGTACTGTTTTAACTACGAAATAACAGTCAACTGAATTTATGTCGTTAAGAATTTTTTCACATACTGAATCAGTAAAGATGAATTGTTTTTGGCTCAAAGTAATTTCATAATAATAAGATCCCTGCAAAGCCTCTTCTACCGTACTTCCATAACAAAGATAGATTTTTGTTCCCTCATTATTATATGGAGAATATGACGAATATATATCATTATCAAATTTAATTCCTCCAGATTGGCGAGTCATATGAACATTCTTTGGCGCACTAGTGAATGTAATATCAGTTTTATCCGAACCGTAGCCATTAGAATCAGCAATAAGTCTAATTTTATACTCAGACAAATATTCAATTGTTATATTTTCTCCATTATATGTACATTTATTATCAAAAGTATATTCTGTTCTTGTATTACCAATACTAACAGCTGCTATTGTTTTAGTGCCTTTAAAAAGAAAAATTTTGTATCCTGTAATGCAATCTTCCAAAGGCTTTTCCCAGGAAACCTTAATATAATTTGAATCTTTTCCATCCATTGTTTGAATTTTTACAGTTTCTTCTTTAATTGCTGGAGGTTTTGTAAATCCCGAAATAGAATAAGGCGTTCCTGGAGCATCGTGGAAGTACGGAGTAATTTGTATTGAGTATTCATAGCCTGACTGAAGTCCTGTTACATAATAGTAAAAAGTACTAGCATTATTAGTATTTGTAGCATCAGGAGCATCGATATATTGTGAATTTGCTGCAGATTTCAATTTGTATTGTATTTTATAATTTGTAATTCCGTTATTCTTTTCAAATTGAATTCCTACTGAGTTAGTTGTGTTTAGAGCATATGAATTATGTCCTTTGTATAATTCCTCTTGTGGTTTTGTATAAATAACTTCTGATTCACAAGGAATTGAATAAATCTTTTTACCAGAGTCTTCCTTATAAACAGAGATCCTGGCTTTTACTGATTTAGAAAAGTCCAGATTTTCGAATTTGCAATTATTTGTATTAACTCCTTTGGATGTGATTATCGTGTTGTTACTAGCATCTACAAGTTCTACGAATACACCATTGAAAGCTTCGTCTGGATTTTGCCAGGTAAGATTAAGCACATCTTTTACACTTGCTGTTGTGTTTCGTACAATCGATGGAGTCAGATTCTTTATTTGATTAGGACGAGAATATTTTGTTACATATTCAGTAGCTGAATTTCCCAATTTATTGATAAACTGAATTTTAAACTCATATTTTTTATTATTCTGTAAACCGTCTATTACATATGGAGAAGTATAAATGTCTTGTTCCTGAATGTTTTCCCAACTTTCATCTTGATTTTGTGATGAATTATATTCTCTATACTGAATTTTTCCTTTTCTTACGGTGTTACTTGAATCAGTGCTTGTATAAGTAAGAGTAAACTTTGAAGAATCTGCCGAAGAGTCTGCAAGTTCAAGAGAATAATTAACAGAAGGAGCCGAAGAATCAATTTTGAAATATTTGTTTTTAAAATCACTTGGCGTTGTAGTTCGATTTTTATTATCGTAAAAAACAAATTCAGTAATTTGATATGTTCCGTCTCCATATTTTTCAGGAATAGTATATTTTCCTATATAACTTCTTGCTTTTGCAGATGTAACCGTATTATAAAAAATCTTTTCTTCCTGAGATTTGCCACTCGGATCTTTAAACTTCATAATAAAATATGGTGCAGTTCCGGTACCGTCATCAGAAACCATAATATTAAAATCTAAAGAACGATTATAAATGAGTTTTGCTTCTGATGACGAAGTAGCCAATACAACCGACTGTTCTATATCTTGTGATGGATTACTTTCGTTAACAACAATATCACAAGCTTTTACAGTAGATGCAGAATCAACTACTGGATCTGTTGTGTCTTCTTTACTTCCAACATAATAAACCCATGGCTCATCATCTTTTAAAGAAACAGACTTTTTATTTTTATAAAGATAAGATATGGTATTTCTAAGCGTAACAAGAACCTGTGTTCCATTATCTAATAATGTGTATTTATCATTTACTTTTCCAATTGGAATAACAAGAGTTTTTGGGTCTCCAAAGCTTGGTTCGCCAAATTTATCTAGAAGTGATGTGTTTTTATTATAATCTGTAATTTCTACAACTTTATAAACTTTTTCGTTACCCTTTTTATAACCGTAGCAATTTGTTGGTTCATTTTCATTTTCTAATGACGGTATAAAATCTTCTATTGGCGGTAGAAAATCGCTGTTTGAAAGGTTGTAAAGTCTTTTCAACTCAGTAATTTCACCTTTTGTATAATGTATAGAATTATCATCCATAACATGGTCAAACATTACCAGAATACCAGCATCGCGGTATACATTATATTCCTTTGGATAATTGTCAATAATTCTTGGACGCCGAGCGACAACAGGAATTATGCATAACTGCATTCCGGCATCAGGAGCTTTTTTAAAAGTACAATTGGCAGAATCTTTGTCTATAAAATCAATTTCTAGATAATCTCCATTTGCAAGCTCTGTATTTGAAGAAATATCTTTGATTTTCCATTCTATAAATTCGTAGTTATCATCAGCATCAAAGGAAATGTTAAAAACATCCGTTACCTTTTTTAAGGTTTCATTACCTGAAGGTGCTCTAATTACACCCGAACCCTTTTCTGAATTAAGTTTAATTGTATAAGCAGGCGCATTATTATAATCAATTGCGGCCTGAATCTGCTGACTGATTTCGTCTGCCTTAAGGAAGTTTTCGCACGAAGTAAAAAAGAATAGCACTATTAAAAACAGCGCCCCACCCAATAAAGTCTTTTTGTTAAGTTTTGACTGTAAATAAACCATTTGATGCTACCACCGATGAATTGAAAATACAAAGTAGTATACTAATATATTTTCAATTTTTAGGCAAGATTCTAGGTAAATTTACCTATAAAATTTAGGGTTAATTAACCTACAAATGACAGGTTTTAAATATCTTTGGAGCAAGACAAAGGTTATCTGTTTTTATTTCTTTTCAAGTACAAATAATCCATGCTGTTTATTATTGTCTTTATCAAAACAGTCTTTAATTATTTCGTAATAAGTATCATCATTAAATTCAAAATCCAAAATGTCTGGTTTTCAAAAGTTGCAAAACCTGCGAGAACACTGTAATTTACATTTGGGTCTGATGCTACTCCAGAATCATCTGCATACAATAAATACATAAAACCTCTCCAGACAAAAAAAGAGAGCCAAGCGAGAAACCTCGACGCACCACTTAAAGGCAGCACTCTTGACCCTTAAGAATAATATATACTTATATAGTTTTTACGTCAAGTTTTAATTAAAAATAAAGCTTCTTCATAAGTCTTTAATGAAAGCCCTATACAACAAAAGCTCCTTCGCCTTAGTATTTTCTGCCTTCATTCTTAAGTTCTATTAAATCTTTTGCAGAAAGTTTCGCATTCCCCTTATTTTCACTTTTTGGATAATCCACTAAATCAAACGTTTCAAAGATTTCAAAATCGGTGGGATTTGCGGTCCACAGTTCAGAAACCCCAGCTTCTGCAAATGCTGCAGCCATATGAGTGTCCTGAATTCTTTTACGGCCTAACTTAAACATATTGCTCCATAATAAAGCTCGTTTAAGAGAAACCTCTGTAGGAAAAATTATTTTTATGCGTTCCTGATCAAGCCAGAACCAGATTCTTTCTATTGCTTGTTCTGTTGTAAGCGGGGCGTTAAAACGTTTTGAATCTGTAATTACGTGTTCAAATTCTAAAAAACTATGGGAGTATATGGCAAGGACTGAATGCTTTTCTAGCTGCCATTTATTGAAAAGCTTTAGCGCTCCTTCATGACGAGGTGAATCTGTTATTTCCAAATCAATTAAAAAAGTTGTATCAATTCCAATCAAAACGCACTTCCCAATATTTCTTCCTGATAATCTTTAGAAATCCAGTCTTTTGCGCCATCTTTTAGTCCGCCTAATGAAACTGGTTTCCATGCAGAAAATGCTTTTTTTTCAGCTGCATGATTTTCAAGATATTCATCCATAGCATCACGCACAAGCTCTGCAGTTTTTCGGTTCTGCTCTTTAGCAATCTGCTGGAACATGAGGTATTTTAATTCCTGAAAATAGATAGTAACTAATTTCTTCTTTAATGAAACTGCCATAGTTATAATATAAATATATTATATATTTATGTCAAGCAAAAACTGTAGATTTTTCAACTTCTTAAAATGCCCCTTCGAGAGCCTCAGGGACCGCAAGTGTTATTGAATAAAACCCCATTTTAATCTATTATATAGAACAAAGAACCGCCGGCGTCTATACGACCGGCAAAAAGGATGTTTTTATGGCTATAATTAGTTACAAAGATTTGGGCCTTGTAAATACACGCGATATGTTTGCAAAGGCTATTAAGGGTGGATATGCAATTCCTGCATATAACTTCAATAACATGGAACAGATGCAGGCTATTATTCAGGCTTGTGTTGAAACAAAGTCTCCTGTAATTCTTCAGGTTTCTAAGGGTGCACGTGCTTATGCAGATAAGTACATTTTGCGCAACATGGCTCGCGGTGCTGTTGAATACGCTCATGAGCTTGGATGTGATATTCCAATCGTACTTCACCTTGACCACGGTCCAAACTTTGAAGTAGCAAAGGACTGTATCGATAACGGATTCTCTTCTGTTATGATCGATGGTTCTGCTCTTCCTTACGATGAAAACGTAGCACTTACAAAGCAGGTTGTAGACTATGCTCACCAGTACGATGTTACAGTAGAAGCTGAACTTGGTGTACTTGGTGGTGTAGAAGACGATGTTGCTGCTGAAGAATCTAAATATACAAAGCCGGAAGAAGTTGTAGACTTTACATCTAAGACAGGCTGTGACTCACTTGCAATTTCTATCGGTACATCACACGGACGCTGTAAGTTCACTCCAGCTCAGTGTACACGCACTGCTGACGGTGTTCTTATCCCTCCTCCACTGGCTTTCAATGTTCTTGAAGAAATTGAAAAGCAGCTTCCAGGCTTCCCAATAGTACTTCACGGTTCTTCTTCTGTACCTGTTGAATATGTAAAGATTATTGAACAGTTCGGTGGAAAGATTCCTGATTCAGTTGGTATTCCAGAGGAACAGCTCCGCAAGGCTGCTAAGTCTGCTGTATGTAAGATCAACATCGACTCTGATGGACGTCTTGCTATGACTGCAGCTGTAAGAAAGTTCCTTGCAGAAAATCCAGAAGCTTTTGACCCACGCCAGTTCCTTTCTGCTGCACGTGACGAAGCAAAGAAGATGTACATGCACAAGAACATCAACGTTCTTGGTTCTGCAGGACATGCTCTTGACTAATCCATCGTCATTGCGAGCATGAAGTGCGTGGCAATCTACGACGTTCTTAATAGATAAGTCGTGGATTGCTTCGTCGTTTTACTCCTCGCAATGACACAACATATCATTCCCGCGCTCAACGCGGGATTTTTTTTTAAAGATTATTTTCTAATCTGATTAATTAAAAGTATTGCGACTGGAACGAGCGAATAGACAATGCCCAGAATGAGTATAACTGCAAAGCTGTAATCAATGGCATACAGGGCGTCGGAAACTGCAGGATAAACTGCGTAAAGCAAAATCACAACACAGTTCAGGATAAGTGATGGTATTTTTTTCTGTGTAATGCCGTTATAAAGGGCAAGCAGACTGATGGAAATCTGTCCAAGCATGGCAAGATAGATTACAGGCTTTAAGAATAAATCGTAAGCGTGAAAATAAACCTCAGAGGCAGTGATTACACAATATGGAAGATAAATTGCAAAAAAAGGACAAAGCAGAGGGAAAAAGCTTTTGAACTTGTATTCCATGGTGTCGCGGGAAATTAATGCATATACAGCAGAAACAACCAGCAATGGCAAAAGATTCTGCTTGATTAAATAATAGACAAAATTCTGACCAAAAGAATAGTAGATGAGCCTGTGTTCATAGCTGAAAAAGTAACGGCAGGCACAGACAAAGGCTGCAGTTATGAGTCCCGCAAAGGCAGGCAGAATGATTGAACGGTCTTTTATAGTAAATGCATACGCAAAAAACGCAGCAGGCAAAAGTAAAAGTAAAAATAATAACATATGGATAAAATACAATTTATTCAGGTAAAAATCAACATGACGTTGTTCTTATTCTTATCACAGAAGCTGTACCTTCCACAGTAATTTTTTCACCCGGTAATACAGCGTAAATCTCTTCTGCCGTGATTTTACGGCCAACCTTGTCTTCTGGGCCACGGATTACAGCCTTATCTTCACTTAAAATATAAATGAGCTGAATACCGTCTGCGCTGCCCTTTGCACCGGAGTTATACATACTCCAGCCACCGCGAATATCCTTGCGTTCAAGATTAAAGTAAGGACATTCAAATTCGCCGCTAAACTGGGCTGGTGGCAGCATATCCTTTGTTTTTATAACCTCAAGGGCCTTTTGAATATGAACCTCTCGTCCCCTGCCCCAGTCATAAAGGCGGTAGGTAAGGTCACACGACTGTTGAACCTCTAAAAGGCGCAGATTTCCGCAGATAGCATGAACAGTTCCTGCAGGAATGTATACAAAATCACCAGCGTGAACCTCTACATAATTAAGGAATGGATCAAGCACATTGTTTTGAATTGCATCAGAAAGCTGTTCAATTGAAGCACCGGCTTTTAGGCCATAAACAATTTTTGCTCCCGGCGCAGCATCAAGCACATACCAGCATTCTGTTTTTCCGCGGTTACCCTCTCCTTCCAGACGCACGGCATCCTTATCATCCGGATGTACCTGAATGGAAAGAGTATCGTTTGCCTGAATTATTTTTACCAGCAGCGGATAATCTCCGCCACAAAGCTCTTTAAAATCCTTCTGGCAGCCGTTTGGGTGAGTCGATGCAATCCAGAGCTCGTAGCCCCAGATTTTTTTGGAAGTTATTGGTTGAAGTTTGATTGCCACGTCGCTGACGCTCCTCGCAATGACGAATTATTTTGTTACAGTTTCCAGTGCAAGCTTCATCATGTCTTTAAATGTAGTCTGGCGCTCTTCGGCAGTAGTTGCTTCTCCTGTTATGATGTGGTCACTTACTGTAAGGATTGCAAGAGCCTTGCGGTTAAACTGAGCAGCAAGTGTATACAGCTCGGCAGCTTCCATTTCCAAACCGGCAACACCAAACTTTTTCCAGAGCTTCCAATTTTCGTTTTCGTCGTAAAAGCGGTCTGAAGAAGTACAAGGCGCAACAACAGCAGATAAGCCTAAATCCTTTGCAGTGTGATAGGCAGTATCCAAAAGCTCAAAGCTTGGAACCGGTGCAAAATGCATGAGTCCAAAGCGCTGACTCTGGAGTGCAGAATCTGTACAGGCTGCATTTGCAATGATTATGTCGCGAACCTTTACATCCTCGCGGATAGAGCCGCAGGTTCCAATACGTACAGCCTTCTGCACGTTATAAAACTGAAAAAGCTCCTGAACATAAATAGAAAGCGACGGTTGTCCCATTCCGGTTCCCTGAACAGAAACCTTTTTTCCATTATAAGTTCCGGTAAAACCATACATTCCGCGTACTTCGTTGTAGCAGACTGCGTTTTCCAGGAAATTTTCTGCAATAAATTTAGCTCTGAGCGGGTCTCCCGGCAGCAGAACTGTATCGGCAATTGCACCTTCCGGTGCGTTAATGTGTGTACTCATAAGATTATTATAAGACGAAAGTGTGAAAATATCAAATGGATTGCCACGCTACGCTCGCAATGACCGTCATTGCGAGCGTAGCGAAGCAATCCACTATTTATTGAATTGACTATTCACTTTTGATACAGCGTCAAAAAGCTCATCAATTGCCTGAGCGGTGGTGTGGGGGCCAAAGCTAAAGCGGACAGCGTTTTCGCTGATTTGTGGGGTTATGTGCATGGCTTCTAAGACGGGGCGTTTGTTTTTCTTTGAAGAACAGGCGCTTCCTGTTGAAATATAAAAGCCTTTTGAGTCCAGAGCACGAAGCATTACGTTGCCGGGGATATGGTCAAAAGATGCTTGAACTACATATGGTGAAAAGAGTTCCGGATTCTGAAGGCGTCCTGGTGGCACAATTGTGCAGCCTTTAAGCTTTGACAAAGCTTCGACAAACTTGGCAGATGCCTCCACAAGTTCAGGCTTTTCTTTATTGTAATAGCGTTCGAGGGCAAGAGAAAAAGCAACAGCTCCAAGAACGTTTTCTGTACCACTGCGTATTCCTTTTTCCTGACCACCACCACGCAAAAAGACGTCAATCTGGTCTTTCATGTAAAGTATTCCAATTCCACGAGGACCGCAGATTTTGTGGGAGCTCAAGGCAGCACTGTCAATTCCAGGATGTGCCAGATTCAGCTGGATTTTTCCTGCAGCCTGAACACAGTCAACGTGGAACTTAGGCTTACGCTTACCTGCACTCCACTTTGTAATTGCATCTGCAATTTCGTAGATTGGCTGAATTACGCCTGTTTCGTTATTAACTGCCATTATGCAGACTAAGGTTGTATCAGAAGTAAGGGAGTCTATAACTGTCTGTGGTGTGATAATTCCGTTTTTATCTGCATCAAGCTGTTCAACCTTCCAGCCGCAGCTTTTAAGGGCAAGAGCTTGTTCACGCACAGCAGGATGCTCGATTGAGCTTATGAGTACAGTGCCTTTTGCAGGCTTACAAAGCTGTGCCAATAACGGAATCTGGTCGCTTTCGGTTCCGCCGCTGGTAAAATAAACTGTAGAGGAAGGAACTCCAAGTGCTTTGGCTGCACGGTCGCGGGCCTGTTCAAGCAGAGTACGGGCATTTTTTCCAACCTGATGTGTGCTCGAAGGATTGCCCCAGTCCTTTAAGGTAAGCTCAACTGCCTGCTTTAAAATATCTTCGTCTGCCGGACTTGTTGCAGCCCAGTCAAAATAATGTGTCTTATAATTGTTTTCTGAATCGTTCATTTTAATATGTCTTGTCCATGCTATTAAGCTCTTCAATGTTCTTTTCAAGACGTTCAATTTCGCGGGTAAGCATGCGTTCGTAGTCCAGCTCGCCGGTTGTCATACGTTCGCGTTCATCTTCCCAATCCTGCTTGTCGGTAATAAAAAGAAAATTGAAGGAAGGTGCATTTGCCTTTTCGCACCACACCTTAGCTTCCTGCCAGTAATACAGGCCAGCCTTGTAACAAGATAACGCTTTTTCCATGTTTCGTAAATATTCATCCTTCCATGGAGCGTCATAAAAATATATGCATTTTTTGTCGTAGGTTCTTCCAAGACGCAGATGCTGTTCAATAAGCTTTAAGTTTATATGCAGCTGAAAAAGGTAACGGTATTTTTCCCACTGCTTTTCTGTTTCAATCTTAAAATCTACATACTGAGGATTGCAAAAATCTGCCTGAGCAGCCTTTTCGAGCCAGTAGATGTTTTCGATGCAGTCATCGGGATACTGCTGATAGTGAACATGGAAAAGCTTGTACCAGTCCTCCTTGTACTTGACCATATATGCATTAGCAGGAGTAAGAGGAAGAGTAAAAAATACGCTGGCAAAAACTAAAAATAAAATGAGCTTTTTCACAATATGATTATCGGAAGAATAAAAGTAGAATTTACATTTTTTTACTCGTCATTGCGAGCCGAAGGCGTGGCAATCTAATTGTGGATTGCCGCGCTACGCTCGCAATGACAAATTAGTTTTCTCGCAATGACAAGGCTACGCTCGCAATGACAAATTAGTTTTCTCGCAATGAAGAACGAATCTCTTCTGATATTTCTTTTATGGATTTAGTAGCGTCAAGGCGGATAATCTTCATTTCCCCGCGTAAACTAGAGTCGAATTCGTACATGGAAATTACTTTTTCATAGAGAGCAGCAATCTTTTTCTGTTTTTCCAGGGTTTCGTAAATTTCTTTGTGGCCGTTACGGTTATTTACGCGAGCCAGCGAAATTTCAGGATTTATTTCAAAGAAAAACAGATATTCCGGTAGTGGAAAAGGAGAATTGAGCAGCATGGGAAGCTCTAAGCCGCAGGAAACTGACTGATATGCAAGGCTCGAAAAGAAATAACGGTCGCTTACAACAATTTTTCCCGAATCACAAAGCTCCTTTACACCGCCCTTTCCAAAAATGTGCTCACAGCGGTCGGCGGCAAAAAGATAGGCGTTTGTTTTTTCATCAACATAAAATTCACCCGACAGCATTCTGCGCAAAAATCTGCCGGTTTCACCTGTTGTAGGCTCAGCAGTAGCAATATATTTTTGTGGAGCAGCTTCTACCAGTTTTTTAATCTGAGTACTGGTTCCAGCCCCATCTATTCCTTCAAAAACAACAAAATTCTTTAAAACCATGAATACATTATAACATTGATTTTTCTTAATTTCTATGATATTGTTCTCATAGTTTTAATGGGGGCACAAAAAATGGGAGCACGCGGCGAACTTTTTACTACACAGATTCATTTAGATAATCGTTCATATTTTTTTAATGTAAAGGAAAATCGCACCGGTGATGTTTTTCTGCAGATTGTAGAAAGCAAAAATCGTGATGGTGCAGAAACAGACAGACATCAGATTGCAGTTTTTTCAGAGGATATGCAGAAATTCCTTCAGGGAATGGAAAAGTCCCTTGATTTTATTGAAAAGGACCGCAAAGCACGCCAGAAGGCTGCCCGAGAAAAGCGCGCTGCAAAGGATGCAATGTATGCAAAGGGCAATTCAAGCGGCAAAAAGATTTATCGTGTAAAAAGCGACAAGACATCAGAAAAGGTTGACGACGGAATTAAGCGCACTGGAAGAATTCACGTAGTTAGCAAAAAGGTAACAGAATCATAAGTATGGATTGCCACGTCCCCTTCGCTACGCTCTGGGTCCTCGCAATGACGTTTCAGACTAATACTTAAATGACATCCTCTGGATTGGGGATGGACCGAGTTTATGACATATTTCCCGGTGGGCTTTTGTGGGGTATCCCTTGTGGACCGCGTAGCCATAACCGGGATATTTTTTATCCATTTCTATCATTATGCGGTCCCGGCAGTTTTTGGCAATAATACTGGCAGCCATTACGCACGGGTATTTTCCATCTGCCTTGGGTTCACAGTGGCATTCAAAGGGAACATCAGGACAACGGGTGCCGTCGGTTATGCCGGTTATGCCGGTTATAGATTGCGGGCCCTTCGAGAGCCTCAGGGACCCCGTGCATTCATTCAGGGTCCCGGTGCCAAAACGCTTTTGAAGGTCTTCCCAGGCAAGACGCATGGCCAGCATACTCGCCTGTAGAATATTTATTTCATCAATTGTTTTATGATCAACAAGACCAATGCCCCAGAACGCACGCTGCTTAATCACTTCTTCGGCGGCAAGGCGCTTTTTTTCAGAAAGCTTTTTAGAATCATTGAGTATTTCAATAGGAAAATCAGGCGGCAGAATTACGGCACCGGCACAGACAGGACCTGCTAAAGGCCCCCTGCCCGCTTCATCAAAACCAACCGTTAGTATCATTTTTTTCCTGTGTTACCAAGCAGTTTTTATCTGTATAGACAGCCGCTGTATTTGAAGAAGACTTGAGTGCAGACTTAAACGAATTGGAACGTGCAATACCAGTTACATTAAACAGCTCTGCAATGCGTCCCTTGCTGCCAGAAACCTTAAACGAATTGTTCACAAGGTTTATATCACCCTGATTCAAGGAAAGTGTAACACAGGTCTCGCTTGTTAAATTGATGGAAGAGTTCTGAATATTTACCTTTGATTTAATTCCCGAAATAAACGAGGTATAAGAAGAAGCCGAAACAGAAGCAATTGTTCCGTTTATGTTTACAGAAGAACGAACGGCTTCGGCAAAAAGTCCGTCCTTGTCAAACAAGGCAGAAATCTGGCAGGAATCTATATCAAGCACAGAATCTTCAAGCTTAAAGTATGGAATAAGCCCCTGTGCCGCAGCTCCGGATGAATACAGCGCATTTTCGACAACAGAAGAAATTGTAAAGTTCTGAAAGGAAACATTTGAATTTTTTACAACAATAGAAGCACCCTTTTCAAATTCAAAGGCAGCGTTTTCTTCGTTTACAAAAACACAGTTAGAAAGAATGTAGTGAGTTCCGGCAGGAACTTTTACCGTACCCTTTACCCTAAGGCATGCATAACGGCCTTTATTAATTTCTTCAAGACACTGCTCAAAGCTTGCATAAGGACGCAGCGAAGTTCCGTCTGCAATAGAAGCATCGGCTATTGAATTATAATAATAATTATACTGATCAATTATTACAGAGTATTCACTCACAGGTCCGTTATTTCCGCCGTTTTGAGAATAAGCTGCAACCTTAAAATATACCGCGCCGCTTCCTTCCGGCTTGAGTTCAAGAGAAATAGTGTTTGAAGCTGCCTTTATAAAATTATCTGTGCGTACAGAATTAAACAAATCAGAATTTGCAGAATAGGTTTCGGAGGCAGAGGTAATTGTATAAGGTTCACTTACGGCATAATAAAGCTCGCTGTAGTTTTCTCCCTGAATTGTAAGACTAACCGGCTCACGTGAATAGAACGAAGCAGCCGAAGAACTGATCAAAGGTGTAGAAGGCGGCCTTTTATTTATTGAATAAGGAATCTGCACATAACCCTGATACACTGCTCCTGCAAAAAAGCCTATATCAAGTGTCCCGGAAACATTATCGCCATAGAAGGTGTCGGCACCAAGCTCTGTAAAAAGCTCGTGATATTCAGTTTGAGATGAAGAAAGAATGCTCATGGAATAGGCAGAATCGCCTTCCAGTGTAAAATGAAGGCTGCCGTCGGCATTGGTTGTCTGATTAAGCACAGGCTCTGGAGGAAGAACAAAAAAGTCTATAGGATTTCCTTCGGCGTAATCTATGCTCTGCCAGCGGATCATGTGGCTAACGGAACGGTCCAGCTTTATACTATTTTTTGGCAGCGACCAGTATTCCGAATCTATTTTATAAATGTAATTGTCGTTGGTAAAAGTAATTGTATTCCAGTCGGTAATAACAAAAGGAACATCGCGGCGGCTGTAGACACCGGCTGTCTGAGGAAGGGTTCTTACAATAAAGCGCCAGCGTCTTCCGGTTGATTCATCAAGCAGTGTACAGGGAATATAACGTGTTAAGACAGAAGCCGCATCAATAGAAAGGTCCCTTCCCTGCAAAAAAGAATCCGGAGGAAGTCCAAAGCTGTATTTGAGCTCCTGTGGAATTGAAAGGATTGAACCCGAAGTATAATTTAAAATTCCTGTATCAAAAAAAGAGGCAACAAATGATGCGTAAGTGGCTGTATAGGCTCCATCCGGCAAAACCGTATATTTTATAGTTGTTTCTGATTTTGTTTTTCCAGCGCGCGCTATCCTAAGCTCCACAGGTCCGTCCAAATCTATAAGAACGGGGCCGTCATAGGCAAATCCAAAGGCTTCCGGGTCGCTTCCGTTTAAGGAATAGTAATAGTCGCCGGCAGCCTGATCTTCTGTGTCTATAACAAGCATCTGACGGTTAGAAAAGGTTCCTTCGATAGGACTCAAAACCTTTATCTGAGCAAAAAGCGTAAATGAGGAAACTGCAAAAATCAAAAGGAAAATCAGCTTTTTCATCTGGCGGTTTTATTTGTCTCCAAGATACGGATCCAGCACCTCTATGAGCTCAGGGTCATCTTTAAAGTAGTATTCCTCCAGCTCTTTTTTGCTAAGTCCAACAAGCTCGTGACTCATATAGTGAATCCAGCGGTTTTCGTCGGGAGAATTAATTTCAAACTTGCGGCAGTAGTAGTCAGGCTGAATAGGAAGCTGCTCTTTGTAATAGGTAAAATATTTATAATCATGAACAACAACCTTAATGTCTTCGCGAGGAATACCACGGCTGTTCATAAGAGTTTCTACAAGACAGTTGATAGTGCGGCCCGAATCAAAAATATCATCTACAAGCAGGATTTTATCTCCCGGACGCAGATTTTCAGGCGGGTATGTCCAGCCGTCAATAAATACCTTGGTATGCTGTGCCACATCCGAATAAGAGCGCGCAACAACTCCGGCATACAAAACAGGATGAAATTTCTTAACCTTGCTTATAATTTTAAAATACTCACTGATGATGTTAGCCATATAAGCCCCACCCCGCAGCGAGCAGTAAATAACATCGGGAATAAACCCGTCCTTATAAATCTTATTAGCAAGCTTGAGCGCATTGTTCCGCACAGTTTCGTATTCAAGAAATTCTTTTATCATAATAGATAATTATAATTGATTATGAGAGTTTTTTAAAGAATTTTCCAACTTTTTTACGATTTTTTCAAAATTTACTTCCTAGTTTCGTAAATTTTTTTGTTAACTATAGTATAGAAATTTTAATTACACAGGAGGTTTTTATGGAAGAAACAGTTTTTAAAAACATTGATCACACGCTTAAGAAGCAGGAAGATTTTGATAAGCTTCCTAATCTTTACATAATCTTTATTCTTGAGCATGATTTATATGGCAAAGATGATCCAATTTATTTTGTTCGAAAAATACTAAACGTTAATGATGAAGAAGGAAATCCTTTGCTTTTTGATGACGGTTGTAATATAATGTACGTCAACGGTGAATACAAGGGTGAAGATGCACTTGGAAAACTTATGCACGACTTTTCAACCCCGAATGCCGACGAAATGTATTACACTGAACTTGCCGAAAAGGTAAGATTTTATAAACAGGATGAAACGGGGGTACAAATGGCTAGTAAAATTGTAGAAGAATACGGCGATGAACGTGCCGCCCAAGCATTGCAACAAGGTATACAACAAGGTACACATCAGAAAGCCATTGAAGCTGCAAAGAATTTGCTCCGAATGGGACTTGGGACTCATGAACAGATTGCACAAGCCCAAGGTCTTACCTTAGAGAAAGTCCAGGAACTTGCAGAAGAAGTTGCAGCAGAAAAACAACAGCAGAAAGAATAATTTGTCATTCCCCTCTAGCGCCCATGTCATTCCCCGGCTTGACCGGGGAATCTGGAATACTTAATTGGAGGCATTTTGTACTGTCCAGCCTGCTGGGATGCCGGATGCAGAACCAGTTGTCCAATCTGTCATTGATGATTTTTTTGTGAAGGTACCATTTGCAGAAACACCGTTGAGCCAATCTTTTGTGCAGTCTGTTGCAGATATGTCTGTTGCAAGGCATTTTATTTTATTTAGTCTTCCACAACCAGAAAACATGGATTCATAGCATTTATCTTTAAGGATTTGAGCCTTAAGTTCTGGAGCAGACTCTAAGCTAATGCAACCTTTGAACATTTGGTTATAGCAACCATTTTGCAAAGAAGTAGCAGGAAGAGATGGAGCACTCTTCAAACTGGTACAATTTCCAAACATACTATTATAACAATAAGAAGAAAGCTGAGTTATTGTATCAAGGGCTGGAGGCATTACTAAACTTTTACACCCCGAGAACATTTGATGACAAGCATAATTAGCAGCTTTAGTAGCAGAAATAACAGGAGCTTTCGTTAATGCTGTACAACCAGTAAACATCGAATAATAACACTGTGTTGCCATTGTTAACGCAGGAAGATCAGGGGCTTCTTCAAGACTAGTACAGTTAGTAAACATACATTGATAGCAATTCATCTCTAAATTCATTGCCGGAAGAGCAGGAGCATCAATCAAATCAGAGCAGTTGTAGAACATATATGCATAGCAGTTAGATTTTAAAGTTTGAGCCGGAAGTTTAGGAGCTTTAGTCATACTTGTACATTCATAAAACATCTTTTTATAACATGAATCAGTTAATGTAGTGGCAGGAAGACTTAATTCTCTTACAGGATGATTTTTAATATTCTTGTTTTCATAAAATAATTGATAAAAAGAATTCGTCTGGGAAAGTGTCTTATTAGTTGAGTATGAAGACGATGAGACTAGACTCATTATATTTCCATAAATATAACAGTCGGAGGAACAATTAATTCTCATACATGTATTAGTAGTTTCATTAGTAACAGTATTTGTAGAAGCAGTAGCAAAGAAGAAGACTGTATCTCCTGCAATAACTGAGATTCCTGCTTCTGTATACGACTGCTTACTACCATAATTTTTTGAATATTTCAAATTAGTAAAACTAGATGGATTTGTTATTGTTATAGTTCCATCTTCAATTGCTTCCAATGTAAGGGGAAGTTCTTTTTCTGCCATCCATCCTGTAGGGAGTGTTGTCCATGTACTTGGATTGTCACTAAAAACAAAACCAATTGATGTGGTTTTAGCTGGAAGCCAACCAGTAATACAGTCTGTTGCAGAAATATTGGTGGCACTACAATTTAAGTTATTAAGACTGGTACAACCCGCAAACATATTTTTATAACAATATGACTCAAGAGTAGCAGCTGGAAGGTCGGGACCTGAAGTCAAGCCAATACAACCGTTAAACATATCTTCATAACAATTACTTTTTAAAGTTGTAGCTGGAAGTTCCGGTGCTATAGTTAAACTAGTACAATCTTTAAACATAGCCTTGTAACATTCTAAGATAAGATTTCCATTATTATTTTTACCAGCGGGGAGTTCCGGTGCAGCTGTTAAACTTGAACAACCATTAAACATATTACTATAGCATGCATTCTGAAGCGAAGTCGCAGGTAATTCTGGTGCAGATGTTAAACTTTTACAATTCTTAAACATGTTAGCATAGCATCCAGGAGCCAAAGCTCCTTCACCGTTTTTCCCAGCAGGAAGTTCTGGTGCTGAAGTTAATCCCTGACAATTATTAAACATATATGAATAGCAATTCGATGCCAGTGTAGTTGCTGGTAGTTCCGGTGCTATAACCAAACTTTGACAACCTTGAAACATATACATGTAACAATATTGGGCTAGAGTCATTGCAGGAAGCTTTGGAGCAGAAACAAGAGCAGTTCCTAGAAGCATCGCTTCATAGCATGAGGTAGTCAATGTAGTAGCCGGAAGTTCCGGTGCTATAGTCAGTCCTGAACACTGTTGAAACAGATGGTCATAACAATGTTCTGTTAGAGAAGTAGCAGGAAGAACTAAATCAATTGAACAATTTTTTATATAGTTATTAGTCATAAACAAAGCATAAAATGTATATTTTTTGTTAGGTAATTCTGTTTTATCAGCAAAATCTTCCGAATATAACAGACTCATTATGTTTCCATAAATATAACAAAAACCTGTGCATTTTATACTCAGTCTATCGCTGTAATTACTTGATTCAGTAAGTGGACCATCTGCATAAAAACAAATTCTATCACCAGCAGAAACCTCAATTGAGCCTCCTGCCTGTGTTATTTCACCATTATTTTTTTTATACTTTACGTTACCAAATTGATTTATGTTATTTATTTGAATAAAACCATCCTCTATTGCTTCTAGTGTAAGCGGTAATTCTTTTGCATTTACAACAGCAAAAGGAGGATCTGCTGTCCAATCAACTGGGATTCCGGAATATTTGTCTTTGTATCTCCAGATACTATTAGTTTGAGCACTTGTAAACGTTCCAGTGTCAGCAACCTGAAATATCCAGTTTCTTGTACAATCAACAGCAGAAATATCAGTGGCAAGACATTTTATATTTTTAAGATTTTTACAATTCAAGAACATAGAATCATAGCATTCTGTGGTAAGTGTTGTAGCTGGTAATTCCGGTGCTCTTGTTAAACCTGTACAGCCGTAAAACATCTGTTTGTAACACCCTTCTGATAAAGTTGTAGCAGGAAGAATAATATCAAGTGTTTCATGATTTTTAATATGTGTATTATTCTTAAAAAGACTTTGGAATGCATTCTTTGTTTTTATTTCTGTTTTATCTTTAAAATCTGTATAATAAAGAAGGCTCATAACATTGCCATATACATAAAAGTCGGCAGTACATTCAATTGTAAGATTAATTGTAATACTTGTTGTATCTGTTTTCTTTTTACCATAAAAATAAATTAAATCACCAGGCTGCACAGTAATAATATCTGAAGAATCAAATATTAAACCATCACCTTTTTGAATGCTTATTCTTTCAAAAGAATCTTTTCCAGATAAAATGATTTTACCGGCGGTTATTGCCTGAAAGGTAAGCGGCATTTCACTTAGTTCTAATTCAAGTTCTGGATTATCAGGATTATTAGTGGCGGGATTATTTGTTGTTGTGTTTGTATTTTGTTTTTTATCTTTTTCTGGATTATTAATTGAAGAATTACATCCAAAAAGTGCAAATGCTAATGCTAATATAACTGAAATAATTATTGAATTTATGTGCTTTTTCATTTTTTTCCTTCCTTAATAATTTGGTTCACTCTGTGTTAGATGAAGCCAGAAACACAAAACCTGTTGTTCTTCATATAATAAGGGTGCAGAATTGCCATCATTATCTATTGCTCGTAAAGTAAAACAATATTTTCCTGCAGACCTTAAATAAGAGCTTCTTGGAATTATATATTCTTCGGACCATTGGGTATAACCTGTATCTGGTGTTACATTACAATATGGAATTTCAATTGAAGGGGCGTCCATTCCATCACCACAACAAAGTCTGAAACGATTGGCAATACCGCTTCCTCCTTCGTCTGTGGCACTAAATGAAAAACTCAAAGTAATATAATTTACATCATCACAAACAGGTATGTTATTTGGAGTTGTTTGATTGCCTTTAACATATGGCAAAGTCTCAAATTCACCATTCGCATTCTTAAACTTTATAACATGATAATCTTTGTTATTTTGACTATCTCCAGGTACAGAAATCTTAGGTGTTTTTGATTCTTTATCAGTCATCGTTTTATAACTTATTGTATTTTCTTCTCGGAACGTTACTGCAATATCACCAACGTAATAGCAGAAATCTTTTGCAAGAGTAACATAAACAACAACATTCCTTGGTGGTGGTGGGTTTGTTGTTTGAATAACAAGTGTACTGCCACCCAAGTCGTTAGGATCTTTTTCCCAGTATGGGTCATAAAAATATTTTGTTAATGAAGAACCGCTGACTGGTGAGCTGCCTATC
Source organism: Treponema sp. (assembly GCA_017616165.1). Lineage (GTDB taxonomy): Bacteria > Spirochaetota > Spirochaetia > Treponematales > Treponemataceae > Treponema_D. The sequence continues at coordinate 43,759 of JAFZYR010000017.1, read as the reverse complement.
TGGATATTTTTGAAGAAATGTACATCGCCTTTTTTGTAGCCGTAATATCTGCCATTGCAATGTTCATTATCGCCTTGTAAAAAGTCGGAATCTTTTAAGCCAAGTTCTTTAAGTGCCTGCATTTCTTCTTCTGTGTAGTAAATACATTCCGGGTCCATATTGAACTTGTCAAAGGAAATGCGGACTGTAGAATTTCTTGGAACACCTGTTTCCTGATCTACCGGAGTAGCGCGGATTATTCTTGGACGTTTTGCTGTAAGTGCACGAATAGCAATCTGGATATTTTCGTCTTCCGGATCTTTTACAAAAGTACAGGTTGTATCAATCATCAAAGAATTTTCAATCTTAAGATAAGTATTGTCTGTAAGAGGTTCATTCGTTACTGAATTATATGCTTCCCACTTTAAAAACTGTGAATCGGATTCGGAATTAAATGACAGGTCGAAGGTATCAGAAACTTTTACCAGTGCTTCGCCACCGGCTGGTTTTGTAACAATGCCGCTGCTCTTTTCTGCATTTACCTTAATCTGGTAGTTATCGGAATTTGCATATTCAATGTTTCTTTCCAGGTCTTTGCGGACTTTGGAACCCTTTAAAAAATTGTCGCAGGAACTAAGCAGAAATGCTATACATAAAAACGCCCCCCCCCAGTATAGATAAAATTGCTGTTCTGGAAGGTAATTTTTTGAAAAGCTTTTTGGTCATTCAGGGCCTCTTTATTATAAATTTATTAATTTTACCATGGAATTGTTGAATTGTCATTTAAAAATGTGCGCCCTCGCGAGTGAAGCGCAGCAATCTCGTCATTGCGAGGAGCGAAGCAATCCCGTCATTGCGAGGAGCGAAGCGACGTGGCAATCCATTTTTTATAATTTTTTCACTTTTTTTTACGATTTCCCCTAAATTTACTTCCTAAAAAAGTAAATTTTTTTGTTAACTATAGTATGGGAAATTTTATCCCAAGGAGACAAAATGGAAAACAATTATTATAATCCAAAACCAATCGAACAGTTGACCTTTACAGATGACGGTATGTTCCAGGCAGTCCTGCATCAGGAAAAAGTATGTGCAGATCTTATTGAACGTCTGCTTCATGTAAAAGTTAGTCGGGTTGAGTATCCTGAACTTGAAAAATCGATAGCACCCTTTTTCACAACCAAAGGTGTACGACTCGATGTCTATCTTAAATTGTACGACTCGATGTCTATCTTAAATTGGATGACAAATCGCTCAAAGTGATTTATAATGCAAGTGCATACGAGCAGGAAAAGGATAAAAGAGTCCGTGATTTTCTAAGCTATGTCTTTAATGGCCAAGCTGGCGAAGATGATTTTACAAACCGTCTTGAAGCCATTGTTGCAAAATTAAAGGATGATAATGAATTTAGGAGTGATTACGCTGCTATGAATTTACATGACTGGGATTTAACAACAAGGGCTAAAGAAGCTGGCGCAGAAGAAAAAGCCATTGAAGCCGCAAAGAATTTGCTTCGAATGAATGTTCTTACTCATGAACAGATTGCACAAGCCCAAGATCTTCCATTATCAAAAGTCCAGGAACTTGCAGAAGAAATTGCTAGTGAATTATTGAATTGTCATCAAAAAATGCAAGATTGTGGGTTATAACAAGGGCGGCGGTGTTAGGGATAAAAAGCATTTCTTTAAGCAGGGAATAGATATTCTTTGCGTTTTGTTCGTCCTGAGATGAAAAAGGTTCATCCAATAATAATAAGTTTGGACTATATGCAAAGGCACGGGCTAAGTTTACGCGCTGCTGTTCGCCGCCGCTCAGGTTTACAGGAAGTTCATGAATCTTACCCGAAAGCTTAAAACGTTCTAGCCATTCACGGGCTGAAGATTGGGCACGCTGGCTGTCCATTATGTTTTCCAGGGGCAGCATTACGTTTTTTAAGGCGCTTATAGACGAGATAAGGCGCGGCTCCTGAAAAACATATGCAATTTTAAGACCGGGTGATTTTATTATTTCTCCTGTTACTTCAAAATTAGACTGGGGCAAAAGACCTGCAATGTAATTAAACAGGGTTGTTTTACCGGTTCCCGTAGGCGCAGAAATTACCCTGCACTCCCCGGCATGTAATTCAAGATTGAAGTCGTTTATTAAAGGAAGCTGACCTGCGCAAATATTAAGCTTTTTTATACAAAGCAGAGGTTCTTGTTTTTTCATGAGCGTCCCCTTTGATTTTTCAAAAGCTTTTTTACTGCAAGCATAAGAAGGCGTTCAATAATAAAGCTTACGGCAACAAGGATAATTGTAATTGCCATAACAGACGGAGTTTCAAGATGAACCTGTGCGCGCTGAAGCAAGGTTCCGGTTCCGTTTTTGGGAAGGCTTAAGACTTCGCCGGCGGCAATAACCTTCCAGGAAAGGCCAAAGGTGCTTACCATTCCGTTTAAGAAAAAAGGAACTAAGGACGGCAGCTGTATGTAACGGAAAATCTGGCGTCTGGTAAAATTAAAGGTGTGTGCCATACCAAGCAGCTTTTCATCTGTTTTATAAAAGCCGTTGGCAACTGCGGTTGTCATGATTGGAAGCGTCATTAAAACGCAGACAAAAACAGGAACTGTGCCCGACTTAAACCAGAAAAGTGCAATTAAAATAAAGGCAACAACCGGAGTGGCGCGGATTACTGCAAGAGGGAATTCAAAAAAGTCGCGGATAAACGAAGAAAGGCCGCAGAAAATTCCAAGCAGGGTGCCGGCAATAACAGAAATAAAAAAAGAAAGAAAAACCCTGAGCAGTGTGTATGCAAAACTGAGCCAGAATTTCTGGGTTTTGTAAAGCTGGAACATTGCAGTAAACACCTGGCCGGGACCCGGGAGAATGAGGGAGGCATTGACAAGACGTGATAACAAAATCCATAGCACAAAAATAAACACAATAGAGGAAGTGTATGCTATCAAAGTCTTAAGTTTATTCATAAATACATTGGATCAAGTATATGGATTGCCACGCTTCGCTCGCAATGACGGTCATTGCGAGGAGCCCGAAGGGCGACGTGGCAATCTATTTATAATAAAAGTCCTTGTCTGGTAATTTGCCACCGATTGAGGTCGGTTCAAAGGACAGGAAAATGTTTAAGAGCTCTTCAACCTTTGGCTGAGCCTTGCCGCTGCTGCTTGCAATGTAAACGTAGTTTGCCTTTGGAATAGAAGCAGTTACAATGCCTGCTGCAAGACCAAGCTCAAATTTTTCGCAAAGCTCACCGGCTTCCTTAGGATTTTTAAGGGTCTTTTTATAAGAAGCTTCGTAAGCGCTAAGGAAGGACTTGAGAAGCTTGCTGTTTTTTTCTGCAAAGCTCTTTGTTACAACCATTACTGTAAGAGGATAAACCTTGCCCTTTCCTTCAAAGTATTCGTATTCAGCCTGAAAGTCTACTGCAACAAAAACCTTATCTGACTTAGTCTGGGCAACGGTTGCAAAAGGCTCAGGAACTACAGCGTAAGCAATTTTTCCGGAAATGAGCTGGGCTGCAATCTGGGCTGTAGGAATAGAAAAATCAAAGGTTACTCCATCTTCTGAATCTGCGGCAATTCCGTTCTTTTCCAAAAGATAGCGGAACATATATTCAGGAGTAGCCCCCTGCCCTGCAACGGCTACAGTTTTTCCTTTAAGATCTGCAAGCTGCTTAATGCTTGTGTCTGTTGTAATAAGGGAAATGTTTCCGTTACCGGTAATTGCACAAACCTTAATTGCACCGTTTGAGCTGTTGTAAACCTTGGCGGCGACATTGGCCGGCAAAAAGCCTATATCAATTTCGCCCTTGAGCATTTTTGGAAGCAGGGCCTGAGGGTCTGCAAACTTTTCGTAGCTTAAGGTGGCACCCTTTACAGGAGCCTTTTCATCAAGAAGGTAGCCGGCAGGAATGCAGCTAGGACCATTTAAAACACCAAGACGGATTTCCTGAGCAGCTGCACCAGCGCACAGAACTAATCCGGCAAATAAAGAGAATAATATTTTTTTCATGATAGAACCTCACAATCACGTCATTGCGAGGCTGTAAGCCGAAGCAATCTACAACGCTACTAATACTATAATCGTGGATTGCTTCGCTACGCTCGCAATGACGATGAGTATTATTTACACAATGGCATGTCTATTTCTTTTCAACCAGGAAAGGAACCTTTACGGCTTCTTTTTCCTGCTTGATTAATTTGACCTTGAGTTTATCACAATTGCATTCAATAGTCACGCAGTCAAGCTCAGAATTTTGATTAGAAAGTATCTCTATTGAAAGTGGGTCTTCGATTTCCTTGCGGATAAGGCGCTTCATTGGGCGGGCACCCATTGCAGGATTATACCCGTGTTCAATAAGGTATTCCTTGGCCTTTGGTTTTATGTTTATCTTAAGCTTTTTGTCCTTAAGTCGTTCTTCAAGCTCTGCAAGCTGAATGTCCAGAATCTGGCTGACCTGCTTTTTGCTCAGTGCATCAAAGACAATTACATCATCAATACGGTTTATGAGCTCCGGATTTAAAAGCTTTTTAAGCTCGTTCATTGCGCCGGCCTTAATTTCTTCGTAAGGAATTACGCCTTCTGCTGTTCCAAAGCCTACACGACCTTCGTTTGTAATCTGGCGTGCACCGGCATTACTTGTCATGATGATTACAGTATTGCGGAAGTTTACAGTGTGTCCAAGATTATCGCTAAGCTCACCTTCTTCGAGCATCTGAAGCAAGAGGTTAAAGATATCAGGGTGTGCCTTTTCAATTTCGTCAAGCAAGACAACTGAATATGGATGACGGCGAACCTTTTCTGTAAGCACACCACCCTCCTGATAGCCTACGTAGCCCGGAGGAGCTCCAACTAAACGGCTGGCATTGTGCTTTTCCATATAATCAGACATATCTATGCGGATAAGTGAATCTTCTGAACCAAAAAGGTATTTTGCCAGAGCCTTGGCAAGCTGAGTTTTGCCGACACCGGTAGGACCAAGGAAAATAAAGGAACCAACCGGATGCTTTGGAGAAGAAATACCGGCACGGCTGCGGCGGATTGCCCCGGAAATGAGGTTTACTGCGCTGTCCTGACCAATAACGGTTTTGTGAAGCTCGTCTTCCATGTGAATGATGCGTTCTGTTTCGCTGGCTGTCATCTGCTCTACAGGAATGCCTGTCATTTCGCTTATAATGCGTTCTATGTCTGCCCCTGTAACTACCTTGGCAGGACGACCACCGTTCTTTTCCCAGATGTTTGTATAAAGATTGAGCTTTTTCTTAAGGTCAATAACCTTGTCGCGTACAACAGCGGCGCTTTCGTAATCCTGGTTCAGTACAAGGTTACGTTTTTCTTCTTCAAGCTCTTTTTTCTTTTCTTCGAGCAGGGCAAGCTCACTAGGACGTTCTTCTTCCTGAATCTTTTTGGCAGCGCCTGCTTCGTCAAGGATATCAATTGCTTTATCCGGCAAAACCTTCTCAGGCAGGTAGCGCTTGCTCAATTTTACGATGCTTGGAATTACATCGTCTGCATAAATTACATTGTGATATTTTTCATATTTTTCTTTGATGCCCTGAAGAATTCTCTCTGTCTCATCTACATTAGGCTCTTCTACCTTTACAACCTGAAAGCGTCTTTCGAGGGCAAGGTCGCGTTCAATATGCTTTGTATATTCCTTTGTAGTGGTTGCACCAATTATCTGAATTTCTCCACGGGAAAGAGCCGGCTTCATAATATTGCTGGCATCCATTGTACCTTCGTTTCCACCGGCACCGATGATTGCATGAAGCTCATCAATAAACAGGATAATGTTCTTATCTTCCTGAAGCTCCTTGAGGATTTTTTTCATGCGCTCTTCAAATTCACCGCGGTATTTTGTACCTGCAACAACAGCGGCAAGGTCGAGCGAAAGGATGCGTTTTTTAAGAAGATCTGCAGGCACCTTACCGGCTGCAATTTTCTGGGCAAGGCCTTCTACAATTGCTGTCTTACCTACTCCAGGTTCACCTGTCAAAACAGGATTATTTTTTGTTCTGCGTGCAAGAATCTGAATTACACGATGGATTTCTTTGTCGCGTCCAACAACAGGGTCCTGCTTGTTTTCGCGTGCAAGCTTGGTAAGGTCGCGGCTGTATTCTGCAAGGAAGGAATCCTTTGCTTTTTTCTGGGTTTTATCCTGTCTGCGGCCTTCGGTATCCTTTTTATCATCAAATACATCAAAAAGTCCGCCGGTAACTTCATCGTTCAAAAGGCTGCGGAATACTGTATCTACCAGAGTTTCTGCGCGTGCCTGTCTAATAGAAGAATTATTTTCTGACTGAAGCTCTGTTACTACAAAGCGGGCGTCCATAATTGTATAGTCTGCAGCAAGGAAAAAGCGGTTTGTAATGCTGCCTTCTTCACGGATTGCGGCAAGTAAAAGATGTTCTGTACCAATATAATCGTTATGAAGTGCGTTGGCTTCTATGTCTGCAATATCTATGAGCTGCTGATAGCGGCGGCTTACAGGAAGGCTTTCCAGGGTAGGATTTCCACGTTCGTCGGCAAAGAATTTTTCTATAAATTCAAGAAGATTGTCCGGTTCGAGCAAAAGCTTGTCAAAAACCTGATAGGCCAGACCTTCCTTGTTTTTTATCATTGCAAGAATAACATGCTCCGGCAAAAGCTGCTTGCTTCCAAGCTTACGTGCTTCGTCCTGAGCCAGAACCGAAACAATTTCTTTTGCGCGCGGTGAAAAATTCTTCATTTTGAACTCCAGATTCCTTAAATGTCGATACTTGTCTTTATATTATCGGCATGGGGGGGGAAATTCTGCAATTGAAAAGTCGTAGTAATACGTGGATTGCCACGCCCTTCGGGCTCGCAATGACGACGTGGCCCCGTCATTGCGAGGAGCGGTAGCGACGAAGCAATCTACGACGTTCTTAAAAGTACAAAACTCCGAAAACTGCCCCAAGTACAATTATCAGTATAGGATGTGCTTTAAGCTTAAACAGCAAAAAGGCACATACTGCGTAAAAGGCAAGGCTTATCCAGTCAAAAAGGTTTTTCCAGCCGTCAATCGTAAGCAGTGCGCCCCACTCCGCTGGCACCTTTACAAGTGCAAAAATAAATACCTGAACAGCCGGAACAAGAATAAGACCGGTAGTTACAGGCCTTAAAAAGGCAAGCGAGCCCTTTACAAAGGGATTTTCGTGAAATTTCTGCAGAAAACGGGCAATAATAAGGATAATTATGATCGACGGCATGGCTTCAAAGATAGAAGTAAGAATACCGCCTGGGATTCCGTAAAGATTATAGCCTATGTAGGTGGCCATATTTATGCCGATTGGCCCCGGTGTACTTTCGGAAATAGCAACCATATTGTAAAACTGATCCGGGGTTATAAGTCCGCGGGCAACAATTGTCTGCTGCATAAGCGTAATGGCAACAACACCACCGCCAATTGTAAAAAGTCCTATATAAAAGAAGGTAAAACACAAGGCAAGAAGGCTCATTTTTGTTCCTCCTGTGGTGTTTCAGCTGCAGTTGATTCAGACACAGCCGGTTCAGCCGCCGCTTTTTCCCTTTTCAAAACGCGTGCCGTATTAAGGCATCCAATCACAATAGCCACAAGTATTATTATAAACGACGGAACCTTAAACCAGAAAATGCACACAAAGGCTATGAGCATAAAAAGCACGTTCCACACATTTTTAATCGTCTTTTTTGCAAACTTTACTATTACACTGGTAAGCAGAGCTGCAACCGCAACATTAATACCCTTTAATGCAGCCTGGACCTTTGGATATTCAGAGATAGAATTAATTCCGCCCGCAAGCAGCATGATAATTACAAGCGACGGAAAAATAATGCCTAGAGTTGCAAAAATACCGCCAAAAATGCCAAACTGCCTGTGGCCTACAAAGGTGGCAACGTTTACTGCAATAATTCCCGGGGTACTCTGCCCTACTGCATAATAATCAATAAGGTCTTCTTCGGTAATCCACTGCTTTTTGTCTACAAACTCCTTTTGCATCATGGGCATCATGGCAAGACCACCGCCAAAGGTAAAAAGCCCTATGCGTGCAAAGGTAAAAAATAAATCAAAAAATTGAAAAAGCCTGTTTTCTTTATAATTTGACTTCAACACAAACCCCTCCATTTTTAAGGTTGTCTATACTAAAGCTTGCGCCTATCTGATTTGCGCGGTACTGCATGGAGTTTATTCCAATTCCATAATTTGAACCATCCATGGAAGGCATGCCCTTACCGTCGTCGCAGACTCTTATTACAACATTGCGGTCCTGCATCATACAGCAAACCTTTACACTGTGTGCCCCGGAATGCTTCATCACATTATGCAGAGCCTCCTGTATTATACGGAAAAAATTAAGCTTTTGAAGCTTATCAAAATTTACCTCGGGGTCAATTCCCCATTCATAGGTGCAGCCAATTCCGGACTGCTTTTCAAAGGAATTGCAAAGATTACTCAAGGAAGCATCAAGTCCAAGGGTGTCCAGATCTACAGGATAAGAATCGTGGGCATACTGTCTTGTACGCTGCAGGGTATCGCTTACAAGGGCTGCAAGCTCTTCCATTTCTTCTTTTTTTACACCTTCGCTTTTGTGAGAATAGCTGCGGCAAAGCATGGAAATGCCCGCAAGCCTCTGGCAGATATCATCATGTAAATCATTGCTAAAGCGCTGTCGTTCTATTTCGCTTATTTCCAGAACCTCGGCCTCTACCTTAAGACGGCGGCTGTTTGCTTCTACCAGCTCGTGCATTCTTGCCGAAACCTCGCATTCAAGAAATTCTGAATAGCGCTGTCGTTCTTCGTTCAGCTGAATACGGTTTATTGCCAGAGCTATATCCACAGAAATAAGGATGATATAGGGCAAAAAGTTATCGGGCGCATCATAAAGAATACAGCCTATATAGTCTTCGCCGACATTAAGGTTTTTATATACCAGCGGTTCACATTCCTGCTTGTTCAGTGTATTCAAATAATCATAAAACTGTCCCAGTGTAAGCTGTCCGTCCTTTGTGTTCTTGGCCATATCAATTACACGGCCGTTGTAGCGGACATAAAGCGGCTCCACAAAAAGCGGATTATCAGAAAGCGGAAGGTTCTGCTGCATTTTCTGCGGATATTTTAAGATACAGAAATTCTTTATACCAAGCATGCCGATGTTGTAATCAATTATTGAGGCAAGAGTTTTTTCATCATTGTTGTGATTTAAGTCTCGTCCAATACGGCTTACAATCTGCAGCATCTGTTCTGAAACAACATAGGAGGACTGAACCTTGTTAAAGGAATCACGGATTACAGAAGCATCGGCCTCCTGCTTTTTACAGCCGCAGGATTCACGGTAAACGACGCAGGAGCCTATTGATTTTTCAAACGGAAGCTCCTGCCCCTTTGCATATTGATAAATTATGTTTACAGCTTCTTCTCCAATCTGGTCCAGCGGCTGATGTACTGTTGTAAGAGACGGAATGGAAAACTGGCCCTGAGGAATATCATCAAAGCCGGTTACTGCAACATTGGAAAATTCGGGATGCTCCTGCTGATTAAGCTTAAGGTATTTATAAACACCAATTGCCATATTGTCGTTGGCACAAACAATTACGTCGGGAACCTGAGCCTTGTTTCCCTGCATGTATGCATCCAGTGCCTCTACCGCACTCTGCTCGGTAAAGCTTCCGTGTTCAATTTTATACTCCAGCTGGGGAATAGAAGCCTTGTATTTTTGAATGATATTAACAAAAAGCTCTTCTCGTAAAATTGCATCCTGGTGAGTCTGCGAACCGCCAATATAAACCAGATTTCTGTAGCCGTGGTACTTAATAAGATGCTCCATGAGCTCGTTCATAGAATCATCTGTGCGAATAAGCAGGGACGGAATGCCTTCAATTTTCTGACCGACAGAAATAACGGGCGTGCTTCCCCAGATTTTATAAATATCTTCCTTGGTATTGAGAGTGCAGTTATCAATTAAAACGGAGGTAAGCAGGATAATTCCGTCCAGCTTAAAATAATCCTTGCGCGGAAAACAGCCAATAAATGCATCGGACAAAAAGGCCGTGTTTCCTTCCTGAAAGCAGACAATCTGAATACCAAGCTCCTGAGCACGTTTTTTTATTCCGCGGTAAAGAGAAATCTGATATTCTTCGTCCAGAACATTAAGGACAAGTCCGATTCGCATGCTTTTATTATACAATTATTTTAAATTTTATGATATTATTATTGTATGGAATATTCAGTTATTATTATTGATGATCATCCCCTTTTTAGTCGGGGGCTTTCCCAGCTTATAGAAACCCAGGAATCGTACAAGGTAAATTTTATTGCCAAAAACAGAACCGAAGCAATTGAAGTTTTTAAAAATAATGATCCCGACCTTGCAATTGTTGATTTGAATCTGGGTCAGGAGGATGGTCTTGAATTGATTAAGGAAATTCTTTCGATGAAAAGCGAAACCAAAGTGCTTGTAATTTCCATGCACGACGAACGCTTTTATGCCGAACGTGCCCTTAAAGCAGGAGCCCGGGGCTACATAATGAAGGAAGAAGCTGAATCAAGCGTAATAACTGCAATTACTACCGTAATGAACGGTCAGACCTACCTTAGCGAAAACGAAAAAAAGCGTCTTGAAGAAATGTCCGGCCAGAAAAAAACTCAGGAAAAGAAGGAACCTTTTGATTTAATTTCTTCCCTTTCCGACCGCCAGCTGCAGATTTTTACGCTCATAGGAAAAGGCATTGGTACCGTTGATATTGCTGCCAAGCTTAACCTTAGCATAAAAACCATAGACACCCACAAGGAAAATATAAAGCTAAAGCTCCACTGCGGTTCTTCTGCCGAACTGCGCCAGATGGCAATTGAGTGGACAAGTCATTAAAGAGCCCGGCCCACCGGATTATTCTTTTACCATTACTGGACTCATTTTTACTTCCCCTGTGGAATAGCGTGCAAGTACAACAAAACATTCACCAGCTTTTATTTCATCTACAGGGTAATCATAAGTCTTTGGAGTCATATTTGATTCTCCAAATTGCAGGATTTTCTCTCCCAGATGCTTTTTGTAATTTTCCCATTCCCTATAAGACCATCGTTTACACTGTTCATATGGTGTATCAGTTATGAATGTAGTAACCAAAACAGGTTTATCACTGGTAATTACAACTGAATCTGCAGCTGGTATAAGTTTATCTGTATTCCCGCCAGCCCCAGGTATTCCTGTAAAGAAATAGCCAGGCACAGATTGTTTTAGAATTGCATAAGCATACTGATATATTGATGATATGATTTTTATATAGGTTCCTCCATAAGTAGAACCATAATTATTCAAGGCACATGAACCATTCGTTGACAGAACATAAATACTACCGCCGTCAGTTCCATCTTCCTTTGTCAATGTATAAGTATTATGTGATGGCTGATAACTACTTCCTAAAGAAACCCAGTCTTTTTTATCATTTGAATATACATAAATCTTTATATTCTCTTTATTAAGGGAATCTGTAGAAATAAATTCATTCGTCTTAAAAACAAGAGTACCTGTATTTGCATTTTTGGTTACATTAGAAAATGAACCAACCGGTAAATCATATAAATAGAACCCTCTATTGTTTGCAGAAGAAGAGTTACCAATATTATCTAATGCAGAATAATTATACTCATAGTAATATTGCCCATCTTTCTGGAATTCCCAGAATGGAATTTTGATAATTAATTCATCATTTGTTGAATTATAAGTTGCTGAATATAGTTTTTGATTTAGAAAATCTATAATTCCAATGTTTGGGCCTGTCCCAATATCAGTAACTGAAAATTCTATTCTATCTGAATAATGTCCCAATATAACTTTAGGAGGGATATTATCATATTGAGGATCTGTAGTACCTCTTAAATTTATTGTAGTATATGCTGTTCCAGTTGTTGTTTGTTGATTTTTAATTCCATAAACTGTAATGTTTAAAGGATACATATGAACAGTCTCAGAATCCAATTGAATTATGGTATTTGTTTCATGAGGACTAAAAAAGACTATTTCTGAACGATTATTACTATACTTATCTATCCACGTACATTCAGCATAAATGCTATCGTAATAATTTGCAGATTCTTGTGAAACATTTACAGTAATATCAATCCATGGCCCAAAATATCTGGATTTCTTAATAGAACTTGTCTTTATAACATATTCTGGAGATCCTTTAGATACACTTCCAATATTAGGAGATGAATTATTAGGATTAAACGAATAATAAATATTATGAAACTCGGTAAGAAGTTGTGACTGAACATCTGCACTCATCTGATATTTATAAGACGGATGGTTTGAATCATATTCGATTACAATTTCATCACCATACTCATAACTATAACCAATAATATCTCCAAGTTCATTTTGTTTTATCTGATATATACAATCCATTCCGCTTTCGCCATATAATTCATAATAATCAGACTTATATATATTTGAGAATTTAACAAGGGCTTTATTTGATGAACCTTGCTGCTGAATACTCATAACAAGATCCTCTGGAGCAGGCAGTCTAAAGTCTCTGGTTGCTTTATTTCCTAAATCATCCGTCACTATAATTGTAATTGTAAGTCCAGAAACAGAATCGACATCTAATAAATGATATCCGTACCATGAATCATTACCCGAAAAATCGAATTGTATATATCTTTCCTCTTTTGTAAAGACCTCTGTTTTAATGTCGCCATTACTATGTTCATATTTCAATTCAACTTTTTGAGGTTCTATATTAACACCTAAATCATAATCGTCAAGGAAATATATACAGCAAATCTCATCTACATTGGAATTATCTTCTATAAATATTTCGTATGCAATGGTTTTTAAAGCTTCATTGTACTCATCGATAGATATCGTATTTTCTTCCAATGCATTAATAAGATCATAATAATAATATGATTTTATTGCATGGTCATGTGTAATTTCTCCACGACTCCTTTTAATCGCTGTAAATTCTTGAGGATCAGAATCATTATCTGCTATATCACTAACTGTAACAGTTAAAAGTACTGCACCATCTTCTGTATTTATTACATGCTTAACACAAAAAGATGTTATTCCATCAACGGTACTAAATGCTGTACCTTCAGATTCTTCTGTATAAATATACAATTGCGACGATTCATCAACAATTTTTGAATTTGAATCATTTGTTCTTTTTTCCAAAACCTTTATACTTTTTACTCCACCATCAGGATCATTATATTCTCCATAGATGTATACAATACCATTTGTTCTATTTTGGGCAACTAACGCACAATAGTCATTAAATACATCCCAATCTATACCAGAACCAGTATCATCTTCAAAATAAATTTCTTCAGGAACAGTTCCAACACATTCTCTGTTAAACTTTTCTTCTTGAACAACAGATTGTGCATCCTCAAGTGTAACTGGATGTCTTGTTAAGAACAGAGTTTGTTTTACCGGGGAAGTATCTTCTATGATTGTATTATAATTGACAAAAAAACAAGAATTATTATCTTGAACAAGGGAATATGATTTATCTCCTCTCTTTACTATAATTGAATCTGTCAAAATGACCTTAAATTTTATTGATTCAAGATTCTGATCTTTAATGTAACTCTTTATTAAATATGGTTTAGGTCTAATGGTAACTACTGTATTGTTATTACTAAAAATTGGTCTCTCAAATAATTCAGCTGCCAAATCTGTATCATTTAGTTTTATTGAATAATTTCCATTGAAATCATCTGGAGCAACAGGCATATTAAAAGTTATCATTATAGGAGTGTTTGCATATTGATAATCTGTAGAGGATGGAAGATAATTCAAAACTCTTGGCAAGACTGTACAATCTGCTTTTATCATTATATCATTTGCATATTTTAGAAGCTTTGCAGTAATTTTATATATTCCTTTTGAAATATCACTAGCTTCTTCATTAAGAGTAAATTCAATACAATCATCACGGCTTTCTGTTTCGTCAATACTTATAGCTTTAAGACCGTTAAAAATGTAATAATCTTTCTTAAGGTTAAAAACGATTTCTACCGAATAGCCAACCTTACATTCTTTTTCGCCGCTCGAAAGGAAGGTTCCCATTTCGGTTTCCTGGGTAATAAAAAGACTGCAGGATTTGGCATTGGCAAGGGATACGGCTTTGTCCAGCTCGCCTTTTATATCTGCACCCTGCATAAAGTTGTCGCAGGAAGTCATTGTTACAGCAGCCAGTGCAACAACCAATAACAGCATACTTGTGAATAAAGCAGATAAAAAATGTTTTTTCATTATCTTTCTCCTATATGTTTCTTCCATAAAGAGCGGCTAAGAATTCCAGCTCCCGGACTGTTTTTTGTTTGAGATCGGTTTTGTTCATGCGCCAGGTCCAGTTGGTTCCTGTTGTAGAAGGCATGTTCATGCGGCCTGAATTATCTATGCCTGTAAGGTCCTGCATTGGAACTATAGCATAAACTGCGCTGCTTGCAAATACTGCACGAATCATGTCTTTTCTGAGCCTACCCGACTTTATGAGGGAGCGGGCCTTTTGCACAGACATAATCTCACCTTCTATATATTGTGCAACTAAAACTGCCTGGTCATCACCCAGATTTTCAAGCCAGCCCTGAAGCGTGTCGTTGTCGTGGGTGCCTGTATAAACTACGCAGTTGCTTGTATCGTACATGTGAGGTAAAAAGTAATTTACCATTCCGTGCTCACGGGCTTCGTCTGTGCTAAAAGCAAACTGTAAAACCTTCATGCCCGGGAAGCCGCACTGGTCGCGCAGGTCACGAACTTCATCAGTAATAACGCCAAGGTCTTCGGCAATTACAGGAAGGTCACCAAGCTTTGCCCTTATGGTTTTAAAAAGGTCGTAGCCCGGACCCTTGCACCACTTGCCGTTGATGGCAGTTTTTTCTGTTGCAGGAACAGACCAGTAGGCTTCAAAGCCGCGGAAATGGTCTATGCGAAGCACATCGGTAAGCTCAAACACTCGTTTAATGCGTGCAAGCCACCACTTGTAGCCGTCCTCCTTCATTGCCTTCCAGTCGTAAAGCGGGTTACCCCAAAGCTGACCGTCGGCACAAAAATAATCCGGAGGAACACCGGCAACACAATTTGGTTTACCACCCTTAAGCTGGAACAGGCTCTGATTACTCCATACATCTGCACTGTCGGGTGCAACAAAAATAGGAATGTCACCTATGATGCTTATGCCGTTGTCGTTGGCATAATTTTTGAGCGCAGTCCACTGCTCGTTAAAGAAAAACTGAATTACCTTAAAGGTGTCTACCTCTTGCTTGTGCTCCTTGTACCAGTCTTTTAAAGCCTGGGTATCGTGCAGAGCAAGCTTTTTGGGCCACCATGAATGCCAGATTGATGTGGCCGGCTTTTCTTGTGCAGCCTTCTGATCATAGACTGCCTTAATACTCATAAAAAGAGCGTAATCATCAAGCCAGCTTTTTTTGGCGCGGCAAAAGTCCTTGTAAAGTGCAAGGTCACCCTCGCCTGCATTATTCAAAAAGTTAATTGCCACTGCTTTGAGTACAGGCATTTTCCACCAGACAACAGCGCCAAAGTCTACATTAC
Source organism: Treponema sp. (assembly GCA_017616165.1). Taxonomy (GTDB): domain Bacteria; phylum Spirochaetota; class Spirochaetia; order Treponematales; family Treponemataceae; genus Treponema_D. The sequence goes on along the minus strand of JAFZYR010000017.1, from coordinate 28,223 downwards.
CGGTTGATTTAATATATTCGGGCGGGCGTATTTCTTTTTTGGTTGCCCAGCCACGTGCAGCAAGGTCGTCCAGATCTATGAGCAGCGGGTTTCCTGCAAAGGTAGAAAACGAGGCATACGGAGAATCGCCGTAGCCTGTAGGGCCAAGCGGAAGAATCTGCCAGAGTGACTGACCGGCATCACAAAGCCAGTCAATAAAATCATAGGCCGGCTTACCTATTGTGCCAATACCAGGAGTACCGGCAAGAGATGTTGGATGTAATAAAATGCCGCTGCGACGTGTAAAGTTCATAATGACCTCAAAAAAAAACGGTGGTTTCGACAAGCTCAACCACCGTTCAGGAAAACCTAGTTACCTAAAACCTTGGAGATTCTTTCAAGAACCTTTTTGCGGTCAAGAGGCTTAACAATGTAGCTCTTGGCACCAAGCATAAGAGACTTTTTAACAAGCTCTTCCTTACCAAGGGCACTGACCATTACAACCTTTGCGTTCTTGTCAAAAGCCATAATCTGTTCAAGTGCAGTAATACCGTCCATCTTAGGCATAGTAATATCCATTGTTACTAAGTCTACATGAGGACAGAGCTCCTTGTATTTTGCAACACCTTCTGCACCATCCACAGCAGTAGCAACAACGTCATAGCCTTCGCTGGCAAGAATCTGACCGAGCTGCTTGGCAACGAACATAGAATCGTCTACAACGAGTACCTTAAATGCAGTTCCGTCACTCTTGAGCCCCTCTGGCGGACGTTCATTAATTGTTGGATAATCCTGAATTGTTTTCATTATAAACTCCTATATTCTAAGCGCGTTCCCTTATAGCAACGTTAACTTCGATTTTACCATATTCTGTGATAAGAGGAACAATAAGTGCCTCTACACTGTCTGTTGTGCCACCAAGGGCAGCAATTTCCATTTTCTGTCCTGCAAACAGGGTTGGTGGTGTAAGATCAAACTTAAAGCCAAGCTCATGAAGCTTTGTTACAGCCTGAGCAGTAATCAGGTTTGCAAGCTCACTGATTGTGGCCTTTGCCAGATCATCAAAAGAAGGCAGCTGTTCACCATTCATGGCAGAAGCGATATTGAGGGCTGTTTCGTTTGTCATGTCAAAAAGAACACGTCCTTCTACGTCTCCTGCAAGTCCAACTAAAGCTGCAACACCCATAACTGGCATTGCTGTAGATTTAAGATACAAATCTCCACGCTTTACTTCTGCTCCACCAAGAACTTCCTGTAAAACTCTGAATGAAGTTTCAACAAACGGGTTAATATATTCTACTCGCATGTCATTCCCCTTTTAATCTTTTGTATATGCCGTAACGGCACCCTTACTAGTTTCGCCGAAACCATAGGCCATAGGAATAGTTTCGTTTTCACCAACTATTGCAATGGCATTTCCCTTCATCTTCTCAAAGAATTCCGAAAGGATATTTTCCTGTGATTTTGTATCTATGAAAGACAAGAAATCACGGGCAAATATAACATCAAGCATTGGAAGAACGTTAGTATTCTTACAATCATGATATTCAAACATTATACTGTCTTTTATCTCCTGATTAAAGGTGTTTTCGCCATTTGCTTTCTTAGAAAGATATGGAGAAAGCCAGGTTCCTTCAAGATTTGCCGGAACAGACAAAAGACTTGCGTTAGATACGCCTAACAGATCGACATCCTGTGCATAAATTCTGATTTTTGCATCAGGATAGCGGCTCTTAAGAACACAGGCAAGACAATAGGTTTCTATACCACTTCCACAGCCCGGATTCCAGACAACAATCTGCTTTGCGTTATTATCTGGAAGCAGCCCCTTGATAATGTCTGCATAGTCCTTAGACCACCATGTTCCCGTAAATGAGGAATAGAAATTAGAAAGATATGCATCGGCATCGTCTGCAGACTGAAGCTGTGTTTTTGAAGCACCTCTGTCGCTGGCCCATTCCGTATAGCGTCTCTTTACCCATTCTTCATTAATCTGAGACATTTCGAAATTTTTATAACTCTTGAGACTTTCTGCAATAAACTTGATATCCAGATTTGCAGGCTCTTCTTTTTTAGCAGGTGCCGAAGGAGCAGACTTGGCGGCAGATTGAGCAGCAGGAGCAAGACGTGCATCCGGCTTAGCTCTGTTCATCTGGTCACCGGCAGGCATTGCAGCATTTTTAGCCATCTGCTCTGCAGCTGCTTCCTTAGCCTCACCATTGTCCTTAGAACCGAAAATTCTGAGTATATCAAGTAATACATACAGGCGGTTATTGTTTTCTACAACACCGCTTATATACTTAATGTTAATGTCCGCAAAAAGCGGATGTGGCGGCTGAATTGATGATTTTTGAACACCAACAACCTTATCAATTTTATCTACAACAAGACCAAAGGTCTGATCATCCAGTGTAAGAATAAGAAGGTTTTCGAGCTTCTTATCATCGCGCTTCTGAACTTCTATATTGAAGAAAAGACGCAGGTCAAGAATAGGGATGATTTCACCGCGGAGGTTGTATACACCAAGAACAAAAGGAAGTGTATTTGGAACATAGGTAAAGCGTCCTGCCTTAGCAATTTCCTTAACATACATAATGTCTATGGCGTAATCCTTGTCGGCAAGGGAGAAGGTTACCATCTTAAAGTCAACATAACTTGCGGCTTCCTTCTTTTCCTGAAGAGCCTCGTTCAAATCTTCTGCAGTTTTGATTACATTTTCTTCCATCTTGAGCCCTCCTTACCCGTTCATCCTGGCATTTGCCTGAGCCAGTAATTCCTGTTTAACGCCCAAATCAAGAAGCTGACTTACATCTATAATCAACGATACAGAACCATCACCAAGGATAGAAGCACCGGCAATTCCAGGAGAGTTTGTAAACTTGTCGCGCAAAGGCTTGATTACAACGTCTTCCTCACCGATGAGTGTATCTACCATAACACCAATCTTCTTTTCCTGTGTTCCAACTATTACAATGTAGCATTCATCGCCGGTCTGAGTTTCCGGAATATTGAAAAGTCGTGACAGACGCAGAACGCTTATAACTTCGTTGCGGACATTCATAATCTCGTAGTTATCGATGTGACTGATTTCGTTGATGTTTATGCACTGACTTTCGATAACGTTTGCAATTGGAATAGAGTAGATTTCTGTTCCAACACGTACGAGAAGACCCTGAATAATGGCAAGAGTAAGAGGAATCTTTATGATGAAAGAAGTTCCCTGCCCCTTTGTAGAATTGATGGAAATGCTTCCCTTGATGTTGTTTATCATTGTCTTTACAACGTCAAGTCCAACTCCACGGCCCGAAATATTAGAAATCTTATCTGCAGTAGAGAAGCCCGGCTGCATGATAAGCTGGTAGGCATCCTGATCTGTAATAACCTTGTCCGGATGAATAAGTCCGTTTTCGATTGCCTTTTTGCGTACCTTTTCTACGTCAATACCGGCACCGTCGTCCTTAACTTCAATAACAATAAGGTTACCTTCGTTAGAGGCCTTGAGCAGAATTGTACCTGTTTCAGGCTTTCCTGCTGCTTTACGAACCTCAGGAGACTCAATACCGTGGTCAACTGAGTTACGTACACAGTGCATGATTGGATCAAGAAGATCTTCTACTACAGACTTATCAAGCTCTGTATCCTCACCTTCTATTTCCAGATTGATTTTCTTATTCAAATCCTTCTGCAGGTCGCGTACAACACGAGGGAAACGGCTGAAAATCTGATTGATTGGAACCATTCGGATTTTCATTACGCCTTCCTGAAGCTCGCCGGCAATTGTACCAAGCTGCTGTGTATAAGAACGGAAGCGTCCTGTTATGCCCTTTGTTTCTGATTCATACTGGTCGAACATGCTGCCCATGTCGCCGTATTCTTCGCCAATGCGTTTTTTAAGCTCGTTGAGCGGAACGCCCTTCTGAAGCTCATCAAAGAAGCCAGGGATTGCATCAACAAGAGAACGCAGACGGTCACGGAACTGTGCTTCGACAGACTGGAATTTAACAAGCTCGCTGGCAGTCTGTGCTGCAAGCTGGTTGAACGAAGCCTTTATGATTACTGCTTCTGAAACCAGGTTCAAAAGATTGTCGATTCGTCGTGAGTCTACGCGGAGGATAGAACCCTGAGATGCATGACCGGCACCAGTTGCAGGAGCATCCTTTTTCTGTTCCGGCTTGGCTTCTGCTTTTTTCTCTGCAAGCTGTTCGTTTATTTCTGCAGCCTTTGCCTGTCCTTCCGAAGAAGCAGGAGCAGCTTGTGGTGCAGCCTGTACAGAAGAAGCAACCGGCTCAGAAGCTGGAGCAGCACTTACTGCAGGAGCAGCCTGTACCGGTGCAGCAGCATCTTCGCCGCCTGCATAATTATCGTCATTGAGCTGATGTGCATCTGTAATGAGTGTTACATCGCTTAAGAAAGAAGCATCTTCGATTGTTTCTGCGGTTTCTGAAGAAGCCAGATAATAGAATACATTTTCGTAGAACTGGTCCTCATAAAGAGCATCAAAGTCAGGTACAGTTTTAAGAACATTACCAACAGCCTTAAGAGCTGCAAATACCTGAATACCGCCTACAGTATTCATAGGATTGTTTTCGTCAAACTTAACTGCAACACACCAGAGAGCCTGACTTCCTTCGCAGGCAGACTTGAGCTCCATGTAGTCATCTTCTGATAACGGTGGAAGTGTAAGACCACTTGCAGGTGCTGCTGTAGCTGCCGGTGCACTAGGAGCCGGAGCGGCAACAGGAGCTGGCTTTGCAGGAGCTTTTTTAGGAGCAGCTGCGGCGCCCTTCTGTGGTATATATGACTTAAGCTTTTCTATGATACCATCAATATTTTCTTCGTAAACAGAACCATTCTGTCTTGCTTCCAGCATTGCTTTAATAACATCTATGGAAGTAAGAAGCAGGTCTACAACATCTTCGTCAACTGCAACTCTATCCGAACGGATTTCATCAAGAACATCTTCTACGGAGTGTGTAAAATGAGAGAGCTCCATCATTTCGACAGTAGCAGAACCACCCTTGAGTGTATGTGCGGCGCGGAATATTTCGTCTATGGCCTCGTGATTTGAAGGATCATTTTCTATCACAAGGATATTACTTTCCAGCTGCTCTACCTGTTGCTCAGCTTCTGCAAAAAAGTCTTTTAAGAGTTCCTCGTTGTTAGGGTCAAGATAATCACTCATAACATCTATTATATACCGAAAAGCCAAGTTTTCAAGATAAAATGCACGAAAAATGAATAAAAAAATTTTATGCAATTATGTAACCGCCGGTGTGATTTTTACATTTTTATGCCGATAATAGAATGTGGTGTTGTGTTTTCTTATTATAAAGCCTAAAATAGAGGTATATTATACGAAAAAACCACAATAGAGGAATTTTTATGAAGAGTTTAAGTATTAAAATCAGTCTGATTTCATTTGTTGTTCTTATTATTTCTTTTGCTACAGTTGGACTTACTTCCATCAAGAGCGCCAAAGCCAGTCTTGAAAAAGAGATGACCAAGGCCATTGTGGAATCGGTTCATGCGACTGCTGATTCAATTCGTGCTTCCAACGAAAAAGAGTTCAAAATGCTTGAAACTCTTGCAGCCCTTCCTGAAATCCGTAATCCGGATATTTCGCTTCTGGATAAGACCCATACAATTTATGGTGCAATGGTTCTGGATGAAGACTACATTGACGTTTGTATTCTGGACAAGGATGGCTTTGCCTGGATTAACAATGGTGCAAGAATGATTCCTTTTTCGGAAAGACATTATTTCCAGGAGCCATTTAAAACCGGAGAACGCTTTCAGACAGACCCGTTTATTAATAAGGTAACAAATGCACCGGCAGTTTTCTATTCTGTTCCGGTTTATGATGAAAACAATAAAATAATCAACGTAATTTTCTGTGTTATTGACGGACTTCAGATAAGCAAGCTTTCTACAAATCATATTGCAGGAAACTCAAGACCTGCCTACCTTGTAACTCTTAACGGCGGACCTGGCGGAGAAAACGAAGCTTATTCAGAGCTCCACTCCCCTGGTATCATCATTGCAAGTGAAAAGCTTCTTTCACCTGATGCTGTGCTTGAAGAATATACAACAGAAAGTATTTTTGCAAACGCAGAGGCTACAGGTAATCAGGATTACATCAATAAGCTTAATGCAATCAAAACACAAAGCAGCGGAGTATTTGAATACAAAAACGACGGCGAAACCCACATCCTTGCCTTTGAACATGTTCCAAATACAAACTGGGTTGCTGTTATAGAAGTTCCTTACAGTGACTTCCAGTCTGACTTGAATGCACTTCGCAACAAAATCATTGTATACATTCTTCTTCTTACTATTCTTGCAGTAACAATTCTTACTGTTGTTATAATGATGGCCATTAAACCGCTTAAAACTGTAAAGAATGCAATTACAGAAATTGCCACAGGTAACGCAGACCTTACAAAGCGTATTGACCAGCGTTCAAAGGATGAAATAGGCGATGTAGTTTCGGGCTTTAATCTGTTTGAAGAAAAGCTTCAGGGAATTGTTCAGGATATTAAAACCTCTAAGGATGAGCTTACCTCTGTTGGTGACGCAATGAGCCATAACGTTGCCGATACTTCAAACTCTATTTCTGAAGTTTACCGCAGCATAGAAGAGCTTAAAAATGGAATTGTAACTCAGGGTGACAGCGTTTCGCTTACTGCAACTGCCGTAACAGAAATATCATCTAATATAGATTCGCTTGAAAAGATGATTGAAACTCAGGCAAATGGTGTTGCACAGGCTTCTACTGCAGTTGAACAGATGATTGGAAATATTTCTTCTGTTAATAATTCTGTTGAACAGATGGCCTCTGCCTTTGAAACACTTTTGAAGCACACAAACAGCGGTGTAGAAAAACAGCAGATTGTATCAGAAAAGATTGCCGAAATTGAACGACAGTCAGAAGAGCTTCAGGGAGCAAACCTTGTAATTGCAGAAATTGCAGACCAGACTAACCTTCTTGCCATGAACGCTGCCATTGAGGCTGCACATGCCGGTGAATCCGGAAAGGGCTTTAGCGTTGTAGCAGATGAAATTAAAAAGCTTTCGGACAACTCTGCTACCGAGTCAAATAAAATCAACGAGCAGCTTACACAGATTGTTACTTCTGTTGCCGAAGTAGTTGCTGCTTCCAACGAATCTAACGAGGTATTCAAAAAGGTTACCGAGCTCATTAAGCAGACAGACGAAATTGTACGTCAGATCCGCTATGCAATGGAAGAACAGAATTCCGGCTCTAAACAGATTGGCGAAGCCCTGCTCATAATGAATGACACTACCACAGAAGTACGCGAGGCCAGTCATGAAATGTCAGAGGGCAACCGCTCTATTTTGGATGAAATAAAGAACCTTCAGAATGCAACCGAGCAGATGAAGGAAAGCATGGATAAAATCACTAACGGTGCAAATAAGATCAATCAGTCAGGAAACGAGCTGAACGAAATTGCTCCGCAGATGAAATCTTCTATTGATAAGATCAGTAATCAGATAGATCAGTTCAGGGTATAACTGAGTTTACATAGATCAAGGAGTTTTTATGAAGAAAATAGTATTGATTGCAGCAGTTCTTTTACTTTCTACAGGACTTTTTGCCGAAGCTGCTTTTAGCGGTTACTCCGGTGGAAAGTTAAACTACTCTTCTAACGAGGCCTCTGCAGATAAATACGATCCAGATCTGACACTCCAGGCATTCTTCCAGGGGCAGTTTAATTTTAATCAGAATATGTGGGGGCACCTGGAATTTTCTATTGATACACAGGACTTTTTGAGCAAGGAGCTGTTCCACAAAACAGAGGCCTGGTTCAAAATTGACGAGATCTCCCTCATCTTTAAGTCCAAGGCAGAATCAAATGCCAACTACTTCAGCATCTTTATGGGAACCTACGACCCGATCGGCTCGGATATTTTTCTTCAAAGATATTTTGGTATAAAGCCTATTGCTTCTAAAATTACAGAAAGCTGGCTTGGTCTTTCGGGCTCTGTACTCTACCCTCACTTTGGTATTGGTATTGCAGACGTTAAACGCTTTATGTCTGCTCCTGTTGCAGTCGGCGGCTATGCCTACATTAATCACGAGGACAACAAATACTATGTATTCAATGTAGACGGACGCTTTGCCTGCGTTTACAGATACTTTAGCTTTGATATTGCAGGCGGTATTGGTATTCCTATGTCCAACAGCAATCAGGGACAGGAGGTAATTGCTTCTATCGAAAAGCTTTACTGGCATGCAGGAACAACAATGCTTATCGGTAACAACTTTACACAGGGCTTGTTTATTCAGGCAGGTCTGTTTAATGTACCGTTTACCAAGCGCAACGGAACTCAGGTTTCGCCAGATGATATTTACCTGCTTATTGAGCCGCGAATCCTTTTGGAAAATGCTCACGCAAATCTTTCGATTTTCAGTCTGCCAAAGGAAACTGTTGAACAGCTCACCTTTGTTGATGACACTCTGGGCTTGAACCTTAACATTTACGGCGATTCCTTCTCGCTTGGTGCAAACCGCTTTACTCTTGGAGCAAACTTTTCTTATTCCTTTGTTGATAAAACCTTTATGGACGTAATAAAGCCGCTTGAGCTTATAAAGAGTCAGTTCAATTTAACAATTACTCCATATATGTCTACAAACTTCTTAAACGGAGAGCTTCATTCTCAGTTCTCCGTAAAAATCATGAAGTTTGGAAAGGCACGCTGGTACGATGCCTTTACTGCAGATATAGGTTATACAGCTAAGTTCTAAAAATCCAGATATTCAAATACAGAATCTGGTCCTGTAAAGTGGGCGGTGCCGGCAAATATAAAGGTCGTACCGCCCATTTTTATATAGTCTTGAATCTTCCCTGCCCAGATCTGATTGCGGTCGGCTAAAAGCTCCTTTATGTATTCCTTGTAAACCGGCTGAAGGCTTATTTCTTCTTCAAGGTCCTTGTAGTAGGCTTCTTCAAAGGCAGCGGCATCTCCGGTAAGGAATATTTCGTAAAGGTCAGAGATTTCCTGAACACTTGTTTTAAGGTCCATAAGGTCACGCAGAGTATCGCGGAGCATTATTAGCTGGGTGTTCCAGTCGCCCCAGGCTGTAAGGTCAAGCTGAACCTGTGCCTCGTCAAGACCGTCAAAGTCTGAACCCTTTTTATTGAGCTCGTCCATAATCATTATGTCATAGGCCTTTGTTGTATCCAGTCCCGAAGCCAGAATGAGCACCGACTGCAGATAATTATTCAATACCCATGGTTCAAAGCAGATCAACTGTGCCAGAGTCTGATTATCTATAAAATTTGAAATGAGCTTTATTTCGTCCTGAGTAAGGTCATCTACAAAGGTATGGGAAAGGTCTGTAAGAACACTCTGCATTGTAAGCTCGTTTACAAGGTCAGGAAAACGCTCCCAGTCTTTTTTACTAAGCTCGCAGCAAAAGCGGTCTGAGTTATCAAGTGCAGTCTGAACACATTCTGGAAAGCCTGTTATACGCTCATCTCCGGCATGATAAGTTCCCAAAAGATATACGGTAGAGCTTTCTCCGTCATCGGTCCAGCCGTCAATCTGCCAGAGCATGGCTCCATCAAGCTTTTTTAAAGTGGTTACCCTTTGAGCTTCGCTACCCTGCCCCTGCTGGGAAGGCTTTGTGCTTTTACAGGCAGAAAAAATAATTAGAGAAAAGAAAATTGCACAGGCAAAAATACGTGCAGAAAATTTACGGTTCATATAATGCCTCCAAAAGACATTATAAACCTAGGCGCGCTCCAGTGTAAAGAACGAACAGTTACAGCGGCCACCCTGCTTAACGTGGTAGAGTGCCTTATCTGCCTGCTCCTCCAGATTTGTATTATAGCCCATGGTAGAAATTGAAACTCCAACGCTAAGACTTACCTTTGGAAGTCCGTCTTCTGTATTCTGAAGCATGCGGTTTATAGTTTCAATCTTGCGCTGAATTACAATCTCCGGAGTGTCGCCAAACTTGGTCATTATAACGGCAAATTCGTCTCCACCAATGCGGGCAACATAGTCGGTATTTCTGAACTGCTCCGAAAGGATGGCTGCAATTTTTTTGAGTACGGCATCTCCCACAGGGTGTCCGTATTTATCGTTTACAGATTTAAAGAAGTCAATATCAATGATGAGATAGGCAACAGGCTCGGCTGTATCGCTCAAAACCTCTTTAATCTGATTAAAGGCTTCGCGGTTTATAAGTCCTGTAAGCGGGTCATGCTCTGCCTTGTGCTTAAGAACAGAAGCTTTAATTTCATCCTTTTCGCGCAGGGCATTGTAGCTTTTTGCAATAAGACGCATTTCGTAGGAACCAACAACATGCATCTTTTTTTCGCTGCGGATGCTTTTTATATCATAATTGAGCGGGCTAAGAATAAGGATGTTTGTAGCAATGAACAAGGCCAGGCCCGAAATAAGCATGGCAATAATTGTAATAATCTGAACAAGGAAGTGGCGGTTAAAAATGATTGTGTCGCGGCCCTGATTTGCAAGATGCCTGGTGATTACATATTCAAGCACCTTTGTTGTATAACCGTTGATGCGGCTTTTGGAGTTCTGATAGTTTATATCAAAGAGAAGCTCTTCGGCCTTTTCAAGCTTTTGTTCTGCAGAAAGCTCAAGATCCTCCGGCAAAAGCTTTATATCTCTTATTTCTGCAGGAAGCGCGCCAAGACCTGTTCCTAAGGCAGAATATGTGAGTGCAATTGAATACATTTCGGTTTTGGCAAGCATCTGTGATTCTTCAAAGGCAAGCTTCATATTAAGGTCTGCATCATCAGCATCATGCCACTGCTTTATAATACTTAAAGCTGATTCACGGTTTTTTATGGTTGAATATTCATGAAGATATTGCTGAGCATAAGACTCGTCCTGCATTATTAAAAAGAAGCGAACCTGGTTTGTAAGAAAGTCTGAGGTATCGCGGAAGTCATTTACTGCTTTTGTGCAAAGGGCATAACCTTCCATACCCTTTATGATATCGCCTACCTTTGATTTTAATCTGAATGCGGCCACAAAAACGCTGGCACAGATTAAAAAAATCATAACGAGCATCGTAACGTTAATTGTCTGGATTTTGATTCCATCCCTGTTAGGATTGTAGAACTTCTTATTCACTTTTTCCCACCCACTTTTATAAGTTAATAAAATTATACAATAGAATTTTAAATTTGACTAGGGAGAAACTGTCTTGATTTGTGCTAAATTATTTAAAATATTGTGAAAAATTTCAAAGCTTTGAGGTGTAAGGTATTCAAGATTGTCCCCAGGTGTGTGAAAGCTCTGCCAGGTTGGAGGAGTCTGCCCAGCCAGCACCAGCGGAACCTCCTCAGAAGGCAGCATTGTTATGGCAACTGCGGGTATGCCGTTGGCTATAAAGCTTGCATTGTCAGAAAGACTGCAGGGAAGACAAAAGTATTTAGGGCTAGAAAGCTGCAGCAGATGTTTTGCGCGGGATTCCAGCTGGGAATAACTTTTTAAATATGCTGTAGGAACCTGAGGAGGAATAACAGTCTGGGAGAGAATAGGAACGTCTCCCCTGCCCATGCAGTCAAAAACAAAAATATCGTCATTTGTTATTCCAAGGCGTTTGAACATCTGTGCCAGAGGAAAAGCCCCCTGCTGTGCTACCCCGCCCTTTTCTCCAAGCTCTTCGCCGTCTGTAAAAATAAGGCGTATGTTGTGAGGGTATACAGGAGGTAGCCCTTCGAGAGCCTCAGGGACCACTACGCTGCGTGCCCACTCCATCAGACAAAATACCGCTGCAGAATTGTCGTTGGCACCAATGCCTATGCGGTCGTAATGCGCAATAACCGTTTTTATGCGGAACATGGGGTTGTACTGGCTTTTGGGAAAGCTTACATAAATGTGATTTTTACCTTCCATGGGCATAAGGCGGGTTTGGAGCCCTGCAGCCTTAAGATAATTCTGGATAAAGGCGGCACGGTCGCAGTCTGGAGAAATAAAATCGCAGAACGAAGGCGGTATAGAGTACATACTTAGACTATATACTATTCCTTGAAAATTCGCTAGAATACTTCCATTATATTAAATAAAAAATGAGGTCAAATTATGCCAACACCATTGGAAAACTATCTTGCCGCTACTAACGGCAAACCTAATGCTGCAATGACTGCTTATGTTGCAAACCTTCAGCAGGTTGCTGCAGTTGGACCGGACATTGCTGCGTCTATTGTAAACGAGCTTGAAAATCAGCGCAGTCACTTAAAGCTTGTTGCCAGCGAAAACTATTGTTCGCTCAACGTTCAGGCTGCTATGGGAAACCTTCTTACCGATAAATATGCCGAAGGTTATCCGGAACACCGCTACTACGGCGGCTGTGTAAATATTGATGCTGTAGAAAATGTTGCAGCACATGAAGCAGAAGCTCTTTTTGGTGCAGACTATGCTTATGTTCAGCCACACTCTGGTGCAGATACAAACCTTGTTGCTTACTGGGCAATCCTTAGCGCTAAGGTAGAAACTCCAACTCTGGAAGAGCTTGGCGTAAAATCCTTGAATGACCTTACAGACGAGCAGTTTGATGCACTCCGCAAAAAGTTTGGAAATCAGCGCCTTATGGGCCTTGATTATTCCTGCGGTGGTCACCTTACTCACGGATATAAAATGAATGTTTCTGCACGTATGTTCGAAAGCCACCCTTATGGTGTTGACCGCGAAACTGGTCTTTTGGATTACGATGCTATTGAAAAGCAGGCTATGGAAGTAAAGCCTTTGATTCTTTTGACAGGCTTTAGTGCATATCCACGCAAGATTAACTTTAAGCGCTTCCGCGAAATTGCAGACAAGTGCGGAGCTGTATTAATGGTAGATATGGCACACTTTGCAGGTCTTGTAGCCGGAAAGGTTTTTGAAGGCGATTACGATCCTGTAAAATGGGCAGACATTGTAACTACAACAACCCACAAAACTCTGCGCGGACCTCGTGGTGCTATGATTTTGTGTAAGCAGGAATTTGCAGACTACGTAAACAAGGGTTGTCCTATGGTTCTTGGTGGACCTCTTGGACACATTATGGCTGCAAAGGCAATTGCATTTAAGGAAGCACGCACACCTGAATATCAGGCTTGGGCACACCAGGTTGTAAAGAACGCACAGGCTCTGGCCGAAGGCTGCAAGAGCTTTGGAATGCCACTGCAGACTGGTGGAACAGACAACCACCTTATGCTCGTAGATGTAACAGGCTACGGCTTAACAGGTAAGCAGGCAGAAGCTGCTTTGTTTAAGTGTGGTGTTACTGCAAATGCTAACGCTCTTCCTTATGATAAAAACGGTGCCTGGTGGACAAGCGGTATTCGTATTGGTACCCCTGGTCTTACAACACTCGGCATGAACGAAGAAGATATGAAGGAAGTTGCTTCTATTATTGATTACGTTCTTAAGAACACAAAGCCTGGTCTTACAAAAGAAGGCAAGCCGGCTAAGGGAAAAATCGAAATCAGTGATGAGGCAGTTGCTGCAGCCCGCGAGCGCGTAAATAAGCTGCTTGGTGCACACGTGCTTTATCCGGAATTGGATCTTGAGTTCTTGAAGAAGGAATTTGTAAAATAGATTGCTTCGGCTTTGCCTCGCAATGACGAATTAGTTTGCCTTGCAAGGACGAGCTAGCACAGACGAATTGCTAACATAGTAATATCGTCGAATTGTTCCGCGCCACCGACAAATGCGTCGATGCTGGCGCGGATTTTTTTTAACATTTGCGGAGCATCCAGTTCCGCGCAGGTGCTTACTGCATTCAAAAGCCGCTCATCGCCAAAAAGCTGTTCGTTTGCATCTGTGGCTTCGGTTACGCCGTCGGTATAAACCAAGAGCGCATCACCCTTGCCAAGCTTTATGCTGTATTCATGGTAAGGAACGCCGTCCATGCCTGCAAGGAAAAAATCAGGCTTGGTAGAAACAAGACTTGCCTTGGAGCCGCGCAAAAGGACAGGACAAGGATGACCGGCGTTTACAAAATTAAGCTCTCCTGTGCTAAGCGTAAGTATTCCAAGCCAGCAGGTAACAAACATATCCATTACATTATTTTTGCAAAGCTGTCGGTTAAGCCTGGAAAATATTTCTGCAGGAGAAAGACCGTGGCCGGCATGAGTGCTCAAAAGTGCTTTTACAATCATCATAAAAAGAGCTGCAGGCACACCCTTACCGCTTACGTCTCCAACAGTAATCATAAGGTGGTCATCGTCGAGCATATTATAATCATACAGGTCTCCCCCAACCTCTTTGGCAGGATCCATGGAAGCAAAAAGGTCAAAGGTCTTGCAGTCAGGAAAAGCCGGATAACCCTTTGGAAGTACACCGCTTTGGATTCGGGTAGCAAGATTAAGCTCTGTTTCAAGCCTATGCTTTTCCTCTGTCATTTGCGTAATCTGCTCAATACTGCGTTTTACATCACACTCCATCTGGTGAACCGAATGTGCAAGAATACCAAGCTCATCTTTCGGGTTAATCTGCATTAAAACCTCAGAGGGCTCTCCGCCATAAGACGCAAAATGGTCTGTTTCGTGAGTGATGGTAACAACCGGCTTAATAAAATGAAGGTTAAAAAAGCCTGAGAAAAACAGGATAAATAAAAGCGCAAAGACAGCTTCTACAACCACAACAATGTTTACATATTCATGACGGGCATAGACCAGATCCTGAATGCTCATCTGAGCGCCAAGCACGGCTACAATTTTTCCCTGAGAATTTTTTACAGGAACCATTGCCGTAATGTGCGAACCGCTTCTTGTTTTTTCTGTATAACGGACTACTGTTTCGCCCTGTTCAAAAACGCGCTTTGCAGAAGAATTATAGCCAGGCTCTTCATAAACCTCTGAATAGCCAAGCGGAAAGGTCGTAAAGCTGCTGTTTTTCTTAACCGGATTATAGATATAGGTAATATGCGAATAATCAGGCGGTTCAACAGAAGAAACATAAATCATATTAAGGTCAAACTGGTCTACAAGATATTGAAGTATTTCATTAATGCTGTCATAGGATTGGCCGTGAGTTTTGGTACGCAGGTATTCATCAAACAGGTCGGGATCAAGGCAGTCACGGGCAGCAGCGGCTACAGAGCGTATGCTTGAATCATACTGGGTTTTAAACTGACGCTGAAAAGCAAAAAAACCCGCAAAAAAAATGAGGCTGCACAAAATAAATCCTGCAATTACAACATTGGTGACAATCTTTTTGGTAAGTATTGGAAGTCTGCGTCTCATAGTCTTATTATATCACAGAATAAAACAATGGGGGGAAGATTTTTTATTAAACTAATTGTATAATGCTAATACTATGAAAAAATATACTGACGCAATTTTATTCGCACTTTTATTTGTCTTTTTTACCCTGCTAACAAGAGTTATTGACGTACAGGTTACAGGCCCTATGGACGCCTGGGTTGGTTTTGCAAGAATGAACGTTGCAGTTCACAATTTTTTTGGCATGAACCTTTTCTGGTACAAGCTTACCCAGCTTCTTGGAATTGCCGCAATTGCCGTTGCAGGTATTTTTGCAGTAACAGGAGCCGTTCAGCTTATCAAACGAAAAAGCCTGCTCAAGGTTGACCGCGAGGTTTTAATGCTTGGCGTTGTTTATATAATTGTAATTGTTCTTTACGTGGTTTTTGAAAAGGTTGCAATTAATTACCGCCCGGTTATTCTTGACGCTGCAGAAGGACTCGAGCCTTCCTACCCTTCTACACACACAATGCTCATTCTTACAATTTTTGGAACTGCAGTAAGAGCCTGCGGTTATTATATTAAAAAAGCAAAGCTGCTTGTATGTACCCGCCTTTGTGCCCTTATTATTATGGCGCTTACAATTGTGGGACGACTTGTCTGCGGTGTACACTGGCTCACAGATATCATAGGTGGTGTACTTATTTCCATTTCGCTCATCTATCTTTATAGAGGGCTTACTACACAAAATGTTCAACAGGAAAATCAAAATGAAAAGCAATAAGCTGTTCTCAAAAAAAATTTTACTTCCACTGTTTTTTCTGCTTTTTTGCAGACCCGCCTTTAGCCTGAGTGTAAGCTACGAGCAGGCCTTTAGCTTGCACCCTTTAAATGAAGGACTTGAGCTTAGTTTTGGAACCCTGCTTTCGGGCTCTGCTCTTGTGTGCGACAAATTTGTTCACCTTAAGAAAAATAATTATAATGCGGCAGACTGGAGCATAAACGATGTTCCTGACCTTGATGCACTTTTTGCCCGTCCTTACAGTAAGCCGCTGCATATTGTGGGCACAGGAACAGCAGCTCTGGTGCTTCTTTCGCCTGCAATGTTTGCAGTGCTTCCTCAAAGTGAATGGCTTACGGTAGGCACAATGTATACAGAAACTCTTTTACTGGCCAACGGCATAAAGGAATGGCTTAAGCTGCTGGTTTATCGCGCCCGACCATATATGTACTTTGATGGTTATCCTCAGGACAAGCTTACCGAGGGCGACTGGAACTGTTCGTTTCCTTCGGGACATTCAACCCTTGCCTTTGCGGGGGCAGCCTTTACGACCATGCTTTACTGCCAGTATTTTCCGGATTCTAAATACAAGTATGCGGTAGCAGGTGCAAGCTTTGGAGTTGCAGCATTAACGGGTATCTTGCGTATGGCAAGCGGTAACCACTTTTTTACGGATGTTCTTGCTGGAGCCGTTATTGGAACAGCCTGTGGAATTGCAGTGCCTTATATGCACACAAAGGGCTTTTACGAAAATCATTCAAAAAACAAAGGCAGTGTAAATGCATCTGTAATGCCTTATGGAATAAACCTGAGCTTTAATCTTTAGTTATCATAAATAATCTGGAGTAAAGATGAGAATTATTTTTATTCGTCACGGAGACCCTGATTATAAAAACGACGGTCTTACACCAAAGGGTCAAAGAGAAGCGGCTCTGCTTGCAAAAAGAGTTGCTCAGTGGAAGGATATAACCCAGATTTATCAGTCGCCGCTTGGACGTGCACAGGCAACAGCAGCTCCTTCTTTACAGGCGCTTGGCCGTGAGGCTATAACCTACGACTGGCTCCAGGAATTTCACAATAACAAAAATAAAATCTGCTGGGACTTGCTTCCGGAAGAATTTTTTAATAATACAAAATATTTTGACAAGGATGAATGGGCAGACAGCGGCCTTATGAAGAAAGGCAAGGTAAAGCAATATTACAAAACTGTTTGCGACGGAATAGACGGCATTCTTGCGCAGTACGGCTACACAAGAAACAAGCAGGGCTTTTACGATGTTGCTGCTCCTGTTCCAAACCGTAACTGGAGCGACCCTGTTTATAAATATCATTTACAGGCAATAAAGGATGAATATCCTAAAGAAACTACGCTTGTATTTTTCTGCCACCTTGGCGTAATTTTTGCAATGCTTGCCTACCTTACAGGCTTATCACCAATGCAGCTGTGGCAGGGCTTTTATATTGCCCCAACCTCAATAACAATTTTGAACAGCGAAGAACGAATTGCAGGTCAGGCTTGCTTTCGTGTAGAACGCCTTGGAGATACAAATCATCTTACAAACGGCGGCGAACCAATTTCTTCTTCCGGATATTTTGCAGAGGTCTTTAGGGAATAGCTGAGGAGGCCGCACTCCTACAAATGAATTTTTCCGTTGCTCAGGTCAAGCAGCTTTGCAGCAAAGGCATCAAACTGATCGGCACGAATTTTTCCGCTTACGGTAACGGCTTCGGCAAACTCTTCGTTTACCTCATAAAGAGTAAACTGCTCCATGTTTTTTTTGATAAGCTTTAAAAGTGAATAATCGGCCGCAAAGGTAAAGCTGCGTTTTTGAACAAGCTCTTCAAAAAGTCCTTCTGCCTGGGCTTTTAAAAGTACCTGCTTTGCTCCGTTTGAATAAGCCTTTACAAGTCCGCCGGTTCCAAGCAGGGTTCCGCCAAACCAGCGCGTAATTGTTACAATAATATTTGTACAGCCAAAGCCCTTAAGCACATCCAAAGCAGGCCTTCCTGCAGTGCCGGAAGGCTCCCCGTCGTCGCTCATACCAATAAGCTCTGCAGCAGGGCCAATTACAAAGGCGTGAACGACATGAGTAGAGTCCGGGTATTTTGTTTTCTGGGTCTTTATAAGCTCGCGTGCCTGCGCTTGAGTTTCACAGACAAAAAGCTCGGAGAGAAAACGCGAGCCCTTGATACTTTCTTCGAATGCTGCGGGACCTTTTAATACAAGCACTACAGAATCTTAATATCCTTTACTTCTTTATTGGCAACCCTTACGCCCTTTGCCTTAAGAGACTTTTCTTCGTAGCTGCCGGCCTTAAAGGTTTCTACACGCACCTTCATTCTTGCCTTTGGAACATAGGTGAGCTTAAAGTCAAAGGTCTTGCGTGTATCAACATGAAGTATTTCCATGCCGTCCGGTGCAAAGAAGTAGTCGCGGTTCATTATGTAGCCGGCAATCTTACAGCGCTTGATGTATACAAACTGTGTAGCAGGATCGCGGTAAAGGATTGTAAACAATACCTTTGAAAGACTTTCCTTGTCTGCAAGTCCGCAGTAGCGCATTTCTGGTCCGACAAAGATTTTCTTTGGTGCTTCGGAAACAGAATAAATACCGCTCTTGCGTACGTACAAAACCTTGTCGAATGGAGTAACCTTAAGCACCTCTTCTCCACCGCTAACTTCGGTTCCAAGGTTTCCTGATTTTTCATCATACTTAAGCGGCATGTCGCGCTTTGAAACAACCTTTACGTCTACAGCATTGATATTTGTAATCTTTGTGCGGCGTCCGGTTACGCTTTCGTTGAGCTTTGCTTCTATTCCATCCAGCCAGGAAATTGCATAATCTACAAGATGCTTGAGCAGGCGGTTAATTTCCTTGATGCGGTCGTTAATTGCCTGAACCTCCTGACGGTTTTTGTTCATATCATAAAGAGAGATTCGGCGGATCGGGATTTTGAGCAGGTGGTCTACATCGTCTACTGTTATAGGACGAATAAGCTCTGCCTTAAATGGTTTAAATCCGTCAAGAACTGCCTTAATTACGCCTTCTTCGGTTTTCTGATTTTCAATCTTTTTATAGATACGCTCTTCTACAAAGATTCGTTCCAGGGTGCGCAGGTGAAGCTTTTCCATGAGGGAAGCTTTTTCAAGCTCAAGCTCCTGCTTTAAAATTCCAACCAGCTGCTTTGAGTGATACTGAATAACCTGAGTACAGGTCATCTGAACAGGCATGTTGTCCTTAATAACAAGCAGGTTACAGTAAATTGTCTGTTCACAGTCGGTAAAGGCATACAGGGCATCTATTACATCCTTTGTATAAACACCGCGCTGCAGCTTAATTTCTATATTTACTTTGTCGCTGGTATAATCCTGAATTGAAGTTGCCTTAATCTTTCCGTTCTTTACAGCCTTTTCAATTGAGTCACAAAGGCTTTCTGTTGTAGAACCATACGGCAGCTCTGTAATGACAATCTTTTTATCATCACTTGTATCCATCTTGGCACGGGTAACAATTTTTCCAAGTCCATCCTCATAGCCCGAAACGTCAATCAAACCACCGGTCGGGAAGTCAGGATAAAGCTGGAACTTTTCTCCACGCAGACATTTGCGTTCTGCTTCTATAACCTCGTGAATATTATGACTCAAAATGTAGGTGCTCATACCAACGGCAATACCTTCGGCACCCATGATGAGTACTAAAGGAAGCTTAGCCTGAAAGGCAACCGGCTCTGTATCGCGGCTGTCGTAGGTATCTACATACTGTGTGATTTTTGGATTGGTATTAAGGATATCGCGTGTAATGGGACGAAGACGGCATTCAATGTATCGGGGAGCAGAAGCACCGTCTCCGGTATACATGTTACCAAAGTTTCCCTGCTTGTCTATAAAAAGCTCCTTGTTTGCAAGGTTTACAAGCGCAGTATAAATAGAAGAATCTCCGTGCGGATGATAGGCCATAACCTTACCACAGAGATTTGCAACCTTGGTAAAGCGTCCGTCATCGGTTTTTAAAAGCGTATGAATGATTCGGCGCTGTACAGGCTTAAGTCCATCTGTAATTTCTGGAATTGCACGGTCACGGATAACGTAACTTGCGTACTGAATAAAATTTGAATCGAATAGATTTTTTACGTATGCCATTTTTCCCTACCCAATTATTAATTATAAATGAACTACAGAAACTCTGCAAGGGTTTTTAACGAAGGACAGATTTTCCAGCAAAGGGACTCCAGCTCTGGAGTCGGTTTTATTTTATCCGGAACCATAATAACCGGTATGCCGGCTGCATGTGCACTGCGTATTCCGTTTGGGCTGTCTTCTACTGCAACACATTCTGAAGGTTCAAGCCCAAGCGAGCGGCAGGCCATAAGATAAATTTCGGGATCCGGCTTACTGTGTTCTACCATTTCGCCGGTTGTGCGGGTTTCGAAAAAATCAATTACACCGGTATTTGTAAGCTGTCTCTGCACTGCTTTGCCGTTTGTAGAGGATGCAAGTGCCAGTCGGTATTTTGGCTTTAAGTAATTCAAAAGCTCTTTTGCATAAGGCATAAGAGGAATTCCTTCCTTATCTTCAATTTCATAAAAATGTGAAGTTGCCCGTTTAAGAAAGCCTTCGGCATCAAAGTCTGCACCAAATACTTCATGAAGTACCTGCAGCGTATCGTTGTGGTTCAGGCCGCGGCAAAGATTTATAAAATCGCTGTCGGTTGAAACGTTCATTTCCTTTTGTGCAATTGCCCAGGTTCTATCGCTTATAGTTTCGGAGTCAAGGATTACCCCGTCCATGTCAAAAATAATTGCTTTTGGCGTCATGTGTTTCTCCATATATGGATTGCTTCGCTTTGCTCGCAATGACGTCATTGCGAGGCTTAAGGCCGTGGCAATCCACTACCGCTTTGGCTTAAGCTCTGAGCTTATGAACAGCCGGTCCTGATACCAGTCTACCAGCAGAGAGAAGGTTTCATCCTCGTAGCCCTGGCAGGAAACCTTAATTTTCCAGACTGAACCGGACTTTAATTCACCGGCAGGCACGTCCTCAATTTCCTTCCAGTTGTTTTTGTAGAAAATCTGAACCTTGGCCTTGTCGGTTATATTATTTCCCGATTTTCCGTCGTAAACATAAGAAGAAATTTGAAGCTCGCGCGAAAGATTCTTTAAAAAGTCGCATTCCAGCACAACAGATTTTCCGTCCACGCTGAACGATTTCCACCACACATAAGGACCTGCTACAACCTTTACGCGGTAGTTGCCGTCCTTAAGATAAACCGGTGTAATATCATAAACCTTGTTTTTTGAAGCCAGGCGCACAACCTCTACCGAAGTCTGAATTGTAAAGAGTCTTTCAAAAAGACGTGAGCCCTTTACTGCAAAGTCTCTGCGTGATTTTTTAATTTCGGGAATATCCTTGCCGTCGTTTTCAAAAAAGAAGGCCTTTACTGGAACATCCAGCCCTGTAGAAAGAGCACGCGGCATTTCCATCTGAACTACAACCGGACTGTAAATGCCTTTAAGAATTGTTTTATGTATAAGACCTGCCTTCCAGCAGATGCCAAACACACAGGCAGCAAGAGCAACCCAAAGCACAATCTTTCTTACACGGCGAATAATCTTGTCCTTTGGATTAAAGAATGGGAACGCATAGGTATTTGGAGCAATAACCGCACGGGCAAGATGAACACGCAGAGTGTGAACATCAAAATGGCGCAGATATTTTTTTACGCACTTGAGCACGGCTTCGATTGACTGGAAACGCTTTTTTGGATTAGGACGGATCATCCTGTGAATAAGAGCGGCAAGCTCCTTTGGAATTGTCCTGTCTATGCGGCGCGGACGGATATACCTACCCTTTTTGATTATCTTAAAGGTTTCCATATTAAATTCGCCCGGGTAAGGCTTTGAACCGGTGAGCATTTCGTAAAGCATAATTCCAAGCGAATAGATATCTGCCCTCTTATCTACCGACGAGCTGTCTTCAAACTGCTCCGGCGACATGTAGGCTGGAGTTCCAAGACTCATTCCCGAAAGCGTGATGTTTTCGTCATCTACAGAATCGCTGGCAATTCCAAAATCTGCAAGCTTAATTTCTCCGCGCTTTGAAATAAGAATATTATCGGGCTTTATATCGCGGTGAACAATTCCCTTGGAATGTGCATATTTGAGCGCAAGACACATATCCTGCATTATGAGCATGGCAATTGGAGGAGGAAGCACGGTCTGCTTTTTCAAAAGCTTGCCAACCGAAAGTCCGTCCACAAGCTCTTCTGCCATATAGCGGTAAGAGCCTTCGGTAAAATAATCATAAAGGTGAACAATATAAGGACTGTTCAGGTCCAGCAGAATCTGAGCTTCTTTTTTAAAACGGCCGGCACTAACAGAATTATTACGCACCGTCATTTTTTTAATTACTATATAGCGCTTTAAGGACGGATGCAGTGCCTTGTAAACAACACCCATTCCGCCCTTGGCAATTACGCCGCATATTTTATATTTACCAATCATTGGTGGAAAATCATCTGCCATCTTTTCCATCCTCCTGTTTTTCGAATGTCTTTATTTTTGTATTAATTATATCCTTTGAAAAATCAAATGCGCGGTCACACGGAACCACAAAAATATTCTGAAGCTTGGGGTTATGAATCTGAATCAAAGCTCCTTCCTGTCTCAGAGCATACAGGCTTTTTACAGGTCTGTGTCCCGCAAAATAAAGCGCCTTCTTTGCTTCCTTTTTACCAAGCAGCTCCTTCATAATTGGCAGGGCCGTTGGCTTTGTTACCTGCCCGTTGCGTGTCCAGATTAAGCCCTCTACTACAGAGTCATCAAAGCGTGCATCTATAAGCTGTTCGCGGGTATAGGCAGCTGCGGGCTCTGCATGAGAAACAACATAATTGGTTCCGTAGGCGGCAAGCGGCAGGCAGTTTTCGTATCGGGCAATTTTGTTCAAAAGCTTTTCGTCATACTGCTCGGTCATAAAGGTTTTTACCATCTCACCCTCGTCGGCATGTTTAAAAAATGCGTAGTCTCCGCCAAAGCTTGAGTTGAGGATGTTTTCATGGTTGCCTTTTAAAAAATGAAAGTTAGCAGGATACAAGGTTTTGAGCTTCATAAGTGCACACACAACACTAAGATTTAAAATCATTTCCTGCTGCATGTAAAAGCCAGTGTGTTCACCCTTTTCAAACTCCAGGGAAATAAGCTCCCAGCGCGAAGAATACAGCTCTGAATGAACCGCATCACCAACGCAGATTACATTTATCTTTTTTTGTTTCAGGGCCTGCAGCACTGTAAGCTCCAGCTCAGGCAGAGTACACGAAAGAATATTTTGAATAAAATCGGGACGTGCATGAATATCAGGAATAATTACTGTGGGAAGCGGCGGCAGTTCAAGCAGGCTGCCAGGTTCACCGACACAGTTGAGCGGACGGTAGGACGGGTCCTCTTTTAAAAGCACCCTGCACACCTTGTCTGCAAGAGAAGAAATGGAATCATAAGAAGGAAGCTCTTCCAGCTTAAGGCATTCCTCCAGAGTTAATCCTGACTTAGACATTTTTTAATACAACCAGGACCCTTATGAAATTACAAGGCTCATATTGCCAATAGTAATTTTATCTCCGGGATTGAGCTTTACATATTTATCTGCGGGAATCTTTACTCCGTTAAGATAGGTACCGTTTGTGCTGTTTTCATCCTTAAGAAAAAAGGCATTTTTAATCTTTTGAATAACAGCATGATGGCGGCTTGCAAGCTTATTATCTACAACAACATCATTGTCGTATTCACGTCCAATTGTAATTTTTGCTACAAGGCTCACCTTCTTATTATTTACCATAAGATAAGAAGCCGGCTTTGTTTCGCCATAGGATTTAAGCTGTTTTCCTACAGGCGACATTGTCTGAATTGTTTCGTTACTCATATCTACTATTATAATATACTTAGGCTATATTCGCAATTTTTTAAATACCTCTTTTGGGGCAAGCAGCTCCTTTGGATCAAAAACATTGAACATAGGGATATTGTCCTTTGCCGCTTTTATGAGCATTTTTATGGCCGTCATAAAGGCTTTGCGGTCCTCCTCCTTCAGTTCTGCAAGCTTTGCAAGCATTTTTGTTCCACAGCCAAGCATATTCTGTTCAATCTGATAGTTTGTGGTCACCCCGCTGGCATTTATTACGCTAAAAAAGGTATCGACAAATCTTTTGCGTTCTTCGGCAGAAAGGCGCTGAGTCCAGTCATTAAAGGAGCTGTAGAAAATCCTTGAAGCTTCGTCCAGCTTTTCTGCCAGAGCAAAGCAAGGCCCCGTAACATTCCAGGTAAAAGGATCATGCTGTAAAATGCCTTCTGCATCACAGGCAACTATACTGTAGGATGGACTGTGCTCAAACATCATGCCAACAATGCAGAATTCAGGGAAAAAGGCCTTGAGCTTGTCTTTAATCTGCAGAAATTCGGGAGTCTGGTAAACCTCTTTAAAAAATCCGGGACCATCAAAGTTGTAAACTGTCTGGAGCCGCTTCTGAGCCTTTTTTTCTACAGACATGCCGGCTTTTACACTAAGATTTCCGCCCTTGGAATGCCCCGTAACTATAAATTGACCTTTTAAAGTGTCCATTGCTTCCTTTATATAGGCAACTGCATCCTTCTGCGCCGGAACCTCTGCCATATGTCCAAGATTAAAATCCTCATACCAGCCGACAATCGTATCATCTGTACCACGGAAGGCAACTACATAGCTGTTTTTTTCAATTTCGTAAGTAAGCGCGCTGAACTGTTCAATATTTACATAATCAATTCTGTTTATAAAGCCGCAGACCTTAACCTGACCAAAGCGGCGTGATTTTCCGGCCTTTTGCAGCAGAACCGGCGTAAGAGTGTTTATCATGGCGCCCATATTGCTGCGTTTTTCAAAATCCCGGTCGTTTTCAAAGGAATTTGCCAGCTGTTCAAGAGTTATTTTGGAGGTAAAACCTGAGCTTACCAGCCCTTCTACATTATTATAGGAAATCTGGCTCAAAATAAGTGCGTCCACACAGTTAAATTCGCTTTGTTCAAAGCTTAGGTCGCCCCTCATAGTGATGTAATCAATAATATTAAATTTTTTTTCCTTCATGGTAACTCCGAATTTGACTTATAAAACTTCTTATTTTATAATTTAACCATGCGTAAAAAGTTAGGCAAGTTAAAAATTTTCATTCTAATAATTTCGCTTTCTTTGCTTTTCTGGATTCTGCTGGGATGCTTCGCTGCCTATAGAATTTACCGCGCAAATCAGAAAACTGTTTCAATCACACAAATTTCTACAATGCCTCCGGTTGACAGATACAACCGCATATACTTTGCCATAGAAAAATCAAACTCCTGGACAGAAAAAAACAGCAGAAACCTTTATTCCTGCAAGGGCATTTTTGCAAATACAACCGATAAAACGTTCAAGGACTGGAGCATTCAGCTTAAGGTTCCTGATTCTACAACTATAGAAAACACCTGGAACTGTAACTGCTATATAGAAGATAATTATCTTTATATCCGCGATGCAAATGATTTATCTGATGATATAAAGCCCCGTGATGAAGCTTCCTTTGGATTTTTGCTGAGCTCACAAAAGCCTCTTGTTTTTCGTTCTGCAGTTATTAACGGAAGATTGTGCGCAAGGTTAAATTCCAGCGTGCTGTTCATACTTAGCTGCATAATGACTCCGTTATTATTTTTGGTTTCGATGTCTGCCTTTATTCTGGAAAAAACAATCGTAAAGCACAATGAACAGACTCAAAAAGCAAAGGACCATGATAATCAGATTATTGAACAGACAATGAAAACCTTCTCTAACTTTATTGATAACAAGGATACCTACACTCAGGGCCACTCTACCCGCGTTGCTGCTTATGTTAAGGAGATGGCAAGACGAATGGGAATGGACGAACAGGAGCAGCTCAACTGTTATTATGCGGGACTCATGCACGATATAGGAAAGCTTACTGTTGCCGACGATGTACTCAATAAAACAAGCAGGCTTTCTACCGATGAATGGAATTTAATACAGCAGCATACGACCAACGGTGCCGCCCTGCTCAAAAACTTTACGATTCTGCCACAGATAAATGATGCAGTTTTATACCATCATGAGCGTTATGATGGAACTGGTTATATGAACCGGCTTAACGGAAAGGATATTCCGCTGGTTGCACGCATGGTCGGCATTGCCGATGCCTACGATGCAATGAATACAAACCGCTGCTACCGCCTTAAGTTTTCGGAAGAACGCATTATTTCGGAGCTGGAGCGCTGCCGCGGAAAGCAGTTTGATCCGGATTTAGTACCGTACCTTATCTCTATGATTAAAGATGGTACTATTTATAAATTATGAAATGGAAAGAATTGAACCGCGTTGCGTTTCAATTCTTTTTATATAACAAACCCAATGAAACGCTGCGCCACTGCTCGCGTTTCTTAACACACAGGAGTAAACAAAATGGATTTGATCTATGGTATCAAAGACAAGCCAAAGGTTGGCAAGGTAATTCTTTTTGCTTTGCAGCAGCTTCTGGCAATCATGGCAGCTACAATTGCAGTTCCAGCAGTTGTAAACAGTAATTCAGGCACAGCACTTTCGGCTTCGGCTGCCTTGTTTGGTGCAGGTATTGGTTCTATCGTATACCTGCTTTTTACAAAAGGTAGAAGCCCTGTATTCTTGGGAAGCTCTTTCGCATTCCTTCCTTCAATGTTCAGTGCTTTTGCTGGAGCAGCAACACTTGGCCTTACACAGCAGGCCGGTTACTGGGGACTCATAATCGGTGCCCTTATGGCAGGACTTGTTTATGTAATCATAGCAATCGTTGTTAAATTCTGCGGCGTAAACTGGATTAATAAGCTTATGCCTCCGGTAATCATTGGTCCAACCGTTGCAATCATCGGTCTTTCGCTTTCAAGCAATGCTGTAGGCGACCTTATGAAGTCAAACATCGAAGGCGGAAGCGTTTACATCTGTCTTTTGTGCGGTCTTGTTACACTTGGCGTTACAATGCTTTGTGCAACCTACGGAAAAAAGATGGGCAAGCTCATTCCTTTCATCATTGGTATTCTTGCAGGCTACCTTGTAGCTTCTATTTTTGCCATGCTCGGAAAAGCAACAAACAGCTCAGAGCTTGCAGTAATTGATTACAGCGCATTTAAGAACTGCGGAATCTTTGCACTTCCTAAATTTACATTCCTGCTTGGTGGTGGTGAAGGCCTTAAAGCAATAACAGGAAGATATCTTATTGCAATTTTTGCAGCTTATGTTCCGGTTGCCTTTGTAGTATTTGCAGAGCACCTTGCAGACCACAAAAACCTTTCTACAATTGTTGGACAGGATTTGCTCACAGACCCTGGTCTTACACGCACCTTACTTGGTGACGGTGTTGGTTCTATTGCCGGTGCCTTCTTTGGCGGTTGTCCAAACACAACCTACGGTGAATCAATTGCCTGTGTTGCCATTACCCGCAATGCTTCTACAATTTCTATCTGGGGCTGTGCATTCGCATGTATCATATTCTCTATGATAAGTCCGCTTGTTGCATTCCTTGAAACAATTCCTAGCTGTGTAATGGGTGGTGTTTGTATTGCCCTCTACGGCTTTATTGCTGTATCCGGCTTTAAGATTTTCCAGACTGTAGATTTGAACAAAAACCGCAACCTCTTTGTTGCCTCAATCATCTTCATCACAGGTGTAGGCGGCATGATCGTTACCTTTGGCGCAGTTCAGATTCGTACAGTTGCCTGTGCACTCATTCTTGGTATCCTGACAAACGTAATGTTGTCCGGCGAAAAGGATGAAGTTGCCGAAGAAGAAGCTAAGGCTGAATAAATAAAGGGGCTCCGGCCCCTTAAAAACCCCGCAATTTTCACGCAAAGTTTTCCTGAATAATTCGCTTTACAAACCAGGAGTTTAGCGGGGTTTTAGTTGTTTCCATTGTATAAATAAAATTCTTACCTGGCACATAGCCGGCCTCTGAATATTTTGCAAGCTTTGAAACTGCATTATTTCTGTAGTCCTCGTTATCTATAAGGCCAAAGTGTTCCCAAAGTATTTCGCAGCCTGTGCGCGGGTTCAGACATAAAAAATCCGGATGAAATTCGCCTGTACCTTTTACAAAGAGCGGGTATTCGTAGCGGTATGGGATCTTTGAATGAAACAAAGCATTTGCAATTATAAGCTCCGACTTTGAACGCACTCGCTCTCCTTTGTCAGATATATAAACTGTTGTTATGTCGTCAAAGCTGCGGCCTTTATAGGAGACC
>JAFZYR010000065.1 GCA_017616165.1 Treponema sp. | reverse complement strand
TGATGCGGCAAAAGCTCTTCATTCTCCTTTACAAGGGTCTTGCCCTTACCAAATATGACGAACTGATGCCTGGGTTCCGCTGAATCACTTCAGCGTATCACATTACCGCTTGTTCGTTTACCTTTTTATCATGCCTCCTTTAATATTCTCGTCATTGCGAGCAATGACGTTAGCATAAAAATTTATTTTTTATCTCCAATGTTTCTTTTTCTGTAAAGCCAAGCTTCTGCTTAAAAAAGTTGTCCATCGAACCAAAATCCTTTTCAAGCTGACTAAGCGAAGCATTTATAAAGCCCGGCTCTGCCATAAAATAATGCTTGATTTTGGAAGCAAGCTTGTGATTTCGTTTTGTAAGCAAAAGACCAAGGTATGCAAGGTTTGACTTTACGCGTACGTTTTTATTTGTAAGCATATAGTCCTTTATAATTGTTTCTCTATCTACGCCAAGAAAGGCCAGTAAAAGTGCAGCAATTATTCCGGTTCTGTCCTTGCCCGCCGTACAATGAAAAACAATGGCATATTTTTGTGCAGGCATTGTCAGAATAAATTTAAGGACGCGCACAACATTATCAAGGCTCTGGTCTTTAACCATGCTTACATAAAGCTCTTCCATGGGCGGCATCATCAAAAGCGAGGCCATACTGCGTACCTTTTTTTCGTGGCTTATTCCTGCTACCGCTTCATCAATAATGGGCATATGAAGTATTTCTACACCATCAATATCTACGTCAGGCTTTTCAAGCTTTTCCTTTTGAGTGCGCAGGTCAATTATAGTTTTAAGATTGTACTGTTCCTTAAGAAGTGTAATAGCAGAAGCGCTTGGAGCAAAAAGAGTTGTTCCGCGTATAATCATGCGTGGGCGTGTTTCCCGTCCGTCCGCAGTCTTAATTCCCCCCAAATCGCGGTAGTTCTTAACATGCTTAAGCTTGATAACTTCCATACAAATATATTATATCACCATTCATAGCCAATAAACAATGCTTTTAAATCTGCCTTGCCGGTAATTCCAAGAACACTGTAAATGTGAGCAAGGTCTTTTTTGATGGCGCTTTCGCTTACATTGTAGTCTATAGCCAGCGCCTTGATGGTGGTATTATTCACAACAATTTCTTTTATGCAGTTTTTCTGTCGGTCCGAAAGTCTGTAGTCATCAAGGTTGATTGCCCCGGAATCCTTTTTGTCGTAGGCATGACGGAAAAGCAGATTGATGCAGCCGATTGTACAAAGTGAAAAAAGCGAAATTCCAATATATTCAAGAAAGCTTCGCACACCATACGGAACAGTAAGTGCCAGCTTAATAAGTTCAATTACAAGGTAAAGCCAGAGCCGCAGCTTGGAAGTAAAGCGGTTTTCTATGAGCAGAAGAATAAAAAGAATTGAAGTTAAAAACAGGGCTGTGTATATTCGTCCTGTATAAACATTTGAAAGTGTAAAAAGCTCAAGGGCTGCAAAATACAAAAAGTGCTTGTTGTAAAAAATAAAGGTAAGAATGCAAAGAATTAAGCAAAGGCCTAGTGAGCAATAAACTATAATCTGGGAAAAAGGCAGAACGCTCTGCTCATAGGAAAAGCCTGTAAAAACATTAAGGACAATCATTGCTGCGGCAAAAAGTGCGCCCACAATTGCAATGAGACGAAACGGTTTTTCCAAGAGCTTCTTTTCCATCATATTCTAATTATAATACGCATATATGGTATTGTAAATTGTATCCTCGCCATTGAGCCAGTCTTTGTAGCTTTCATAAGCGGGTACATCCGGGAAGGTGCCGCAGTGGATGTCTGTATGTGTTACCTCCTGGGCACGCTTGTAAAGCTCAGGAATATCATCTATCTGATTCGGGAAGGTAAAATAACAGTTAAGCTTTTTAAGAAGATTGTTTGGGGAAACTCCGGTGTAATTAAAAACAGCCTGGCCTGTTTCTTCGCCAAAAATTTTTAGGTGCGGGTAAGTTCTTACAAAATCATTCAAAACTATGCAGGAGCAGGAATAGCTTCTTCCGGTCATAATAATAGCAAGGTTATATTTATTAAGCTCTTCCCTGTATTTATACAAAAGATTGTTAAGTGTTATCTGGGAACTTATTGTTCCACCAGGGTTATAGCGCAAATCAAAAACAACAGTGTCATAGATGCCGCCCTGAAGCTGGTAAAGCATGTCCGAAAACCAGTTTACAATGGAATAGTCTACACTATCCTGGCAGCTGTTATACTGCATGTAAACTGTTTTTTTAACGACATCTGTCCTTATTCTAAAGGGTGTTTTTCTGTCATTATGAGCAAGTACAATATTCGGGTTATCAGGAGCTTTATAAAACCAGATTGTCTTGCTTGTAGGAACTATTGGCTTACACAAAACGGTTTCTTTTTTCCCGTCCAGGTCTTCAAACGTAAAGCTGATTTTTCCGTTTTCCTGGACAAGACCGGCCATCTGCAGATTAAGATAGCTTAACGGATCTTCCAGGCAGTACTTTGCGCCGCTTTGGGTTTCGTAAGGATAAACTGAATAAACCGAAAGCTTGTCGCGTACCTGTTCAACTGAGCTTGTGCCTATCTGTACAAGCTTCCAGCCAAGGTATTTGTGGTACTTTGGCAGGGCATAATAAACATGATAGTCGTTTCCAAAACAGTAAAACTGAAACGGTGCAATCTTTGAAAACAAAACGTCTGCGTCCACCGGAATTAAAGAAAGGTGAACGCATTTGTAATCCTTTAAGATTTCGCGGATTTTGAAAATACATCCAAGCCTGTCAATTTTACCCTCCATTACCTGCTCTTTAAGCTGATCAAACGGCTGGGGATCATAAAAATCCCTGAGGATAGAAGTCTTCATATCAATCTGAATACGCTCAATGTCGTAGTACAGATCCTTTGGAGATACCTCTTCCACCTTTTTGCCCTTGCAGGCAGTGACCCCTAAAGCGACCAGTAAAAAAAGTGATAAAATTAACAACGCTTTTTTCATAATGTTATTCCTGTATTGTTATTTGTGGATTGCTTCGCTACGCTCGCAATGACGATAGACTTCGCTCGCAATGACGAATCAGCTGTCATTGCGAGGAGCGCAGCGACGTGGCAATCTATTTTTTTGCAATCTCTGCTACGCTTGTTACAACACCAGCGAGGCTCTGAAGATCCGACGGAACAATAATCTTTGTTGCCTGACCGTTGCTTGCAACTTCAAAGGCTTCGAGGCTGCGCAGCTTAAGAACCTTTTCGTCCATACCTGCTTCCTTGAGCATCTTAAGACCTTCGGCCTTTGCCTGCTGAACCTCGCGGATAGCTTCTGCTTCACCCTTTGCCTTCTGGATAGCAGCTTCCTTTGCAGCTTCTGCTTCAAGAATAAGTGCCTGCTTCTGTCCTTCTGCTTCAAGAATTGCAGACTGCTTGTGACCTTCGGCAATAAGAATCTGTTCACGGCGTTCGCGTTCTGCCTTCATCTGCTTTTCCATTGCATCGCGGATTGCCTGTGGAGGCTCAATGTTCTTAACCTCTACACGGTTTACCTTGATA
>JAFZYR010000016.1 GCA_017616165.1 Treponema sp. | reverse complement strand
AGTACCTCCAGCGTAGATACATTATAATGTCAACTGGATTATTTTTCAGTGTCTACTTCTTAAGATTTTCCCTTCTAAATAAGTGTCTACTTTTATGGTTCCCTTTTTCTTAATGTGTCTACCTTATGGGGTACATTTTACTGAGCGCCTTCTTCTCGACCTTCGAGGATTCCGGCTTCCTTTCCTTCGTCATAATCATAAGCTCTCTGGCGTTCCCATGTCATATACTGTAACCTCCACTGTGTATTGTGTCTGGCATCTTCAACATAATTACTAAGGCTTGTTGTATACTTTGTGTTTGCCTTGTTTGAAATAAGGAACTCAAAAAAGCTCCTTACTTCTTCATCCTTAATCATTTTAGCACATCTTGGTGCAATAAAAAAGTGTTTGTAAGACCTGTCGTTTAATTTTGTCACTCCGTCTTCCTGGCAGATGTTTTCAAAGGTATTTATTGGCAGACCGTTTTTGAAAACATCAGTCATACAGATGAATATAACATGAGAATCGCGGAGCTTTGTGTATTTATCTCCAGATTTTAAGGAATCCAAATCCATGGTTGCAGCATAAAACCTGGCACGTTCCGGAAGCTCCTGTGTGTTTACTACCTGAAGTTCAATGTCATGCATCCGTTTGTGTTCCGTGACATAGACATCAAGCCTTATACTTTTTGCATCAAGATCAATTTTGATGGTTTCTTCTGTTGCCATTGTCATGTGTTTGATTCTGATGTTTAGCAGCATCTCCAGAAGTTTTTTACAGGCATCCGGGTGATTGCGCATAACCTTGTAAAACATGAAGTTGTTGGCAAGCGTTAATTTGTCGTACGGAATAGTAGTGCGTTGCTTTTTAATAGTTTTCTTTGACATAGAGTCCTCCTGAAATATTTTTCTCTATAGTTAATATGGAAAAAATTTGGGGTTTATTACAAAAATTTGGGGAAATTCTTTAAAAAAAGTAAAAAAATATTGAGAAAACGTCGTAGATTGCTTCGTCGCTTCGCTCCTCGCAATGAGTCGTACGCTTGTGCGTACTCACCGACGTTTTGCTTCGCAAAAGTCGCATTGGACTTGTGGAATGATATGCTTTGCGGTTCCTACTTACAATAATTCACCACCTGCTCGGTTATGAGCGGGATGAGCTGCTTTTTGCGTGAGACTATGCCTTGCAAAAAGTAGACGTTTTCTTCCTGTTTTGGGAAGGTGATGAACTGGTTGAACTTTGGGTCGCACGACATGAGAAGAACGCTGGACAGGGTTGTGATGTCGGTAACCAGGAGGCATGAGAACAGGGCCTTGCGGCTGCGGGCTTCGATTTCCAGCTCTTTGAGGAAGTCGGACTTGCGTTCCAGAACTTCTTTGGTGCTGCCTACTTCTATCTGGCTTACGGTGTAGGTCACCTTGCCTTCAGTGTATTCCTTGAGGTCCTGGCGCACGAGCTCACCTGCATCGCGGCCGCTTATGTTGCTGCCGGCTATGAGGATTTCGTTACCAAGCTGTTTGATGTCCTGGTCAGAAATATTACTAAGATATTCTGCAGTTTCGCGGTCTACTTCTGTGGTTGTAGCAGACTGAAGCACGAGTGTGTCCGAAAGGATTCCGCACAAAAGCAGAGGCGCAATATCCTTAGGGATAGGAATTTTATATTCGCGGTAAAGGTTTGCAATTTGAGTTGCAGTTGAACCAACCGGGCGGTTTATAAACGTAATAGGATTTTTTGTAGGAATTGCACCGATGCGGTGATGGTCTACAACCTCCTGAATGGTGTAGTGCTCAATTCCTTCTACAGCCTGTGACATTTCATTGTGGTCTACAAGAATAACCTCTATGTTAGGCTCCTTCATGAGGTCGTGTTCGCTTATCATTCCAATGACCTTGTTGTCGTCATCGACTACCGGCAGATACTTGCAGTGAGCCTCCTGCAAAAGCTCCTTAATTTTTGAAACTGTGTCGTTTATGTGAACGGTCTTTATTTCAGTGTCGCCCATTACGCTAACCGGCATGGAGTAGGCAATGAGCATAGAAGTAGGCGAGGTGGAATAAGGGCTTACAATTACGCTCACTCCGTTTTTTTCTGCAAGCTCGCGCAGCTCCTTTGTAATTACATAGCCCGAGGTTGTAATGAGCAGCTTTACCTTGTGTTCAATACAGATGCGGTGAATATCCTCGCGGTCGGAAGCAATTACAACTATGTCTTCGCTGGCATGTGCATCAAGACGGCGGACAAAGGTATCAGGGCTTGAAGAACCAACGTGTATAGAAGCCTTAAAGTTTTTGTCGGCGTCCTGTGCCAGAATGATTGGCTGGGCGTTGAGTGTTTTTTGAATAAGATTAATTGTTGTAGAAAAGCGGTGCTTTTTTTCGGGATTTAAGATTGTGAGTACACCCTTTGCAAAGCCTGAATAATGCAAGAGTGAAAGATAGCGGCCGTCCTTGTCTACAACAGGCATTACACGGTTTTCGGATTTTTCCATACGGGCAATAGATTCCCAAACAGAAATATCCTGATCAACAGTTTCTACATTGTACTGCATAAAGTACTTTACCTTTGGAACAAGGTCGGGCAGATATTCAGGGCGCGGTACATCAAACTTTTTAAAGATGTAGGCGGTCTGAGGATTTAAGTGTCCGGCGCGTGCAGCCTTATACTGCGGCATTCCCAAAAGATTTTTGAGTCTTGCATAACCTACTGCCGAAACAACAGCATCGGTGTCCGGATTTTTATGCCCTATGATGTAAACTGTTTTGTCCATGTTAGTTACCCCTGCCAAATATTTTCATTCTCATTATTTGTTGCAACAGACCAGAGCGCGTGGTCCTTTTGCGGATTAACCCCGCATTTTTCGAACAGCTGCGGAAGGTTTACAAACTCGTAGCCCTGTTCTTTAAGCTCAGGTATCAGGCGTTCTACTGCATCCAGTGTTGCCTTGTTGCCTTCTGATACATGTAAAAGATAAAGCACTCCGTTTTGTGTCACCTGCTTCATAACGTTGTAACGGTAGTCGGCATCCTTATCTGGCTCCCAGTCGTTACAGCCGCAGCCACAGATAAACGGCACGCTTATGCATTCATACATGGTTTGCGAAATATTAAGATACGGCGGGCGGAAGAAGGTCGGGCGCACTCCCGTAAGTTGTGTGATTGCATCATCGCACTTTTTGTATTCTTCCTTAATCTGCTGGACTGTCATTTGCGCCATAAAGCCGTGTGACCATGAATGATTCTGAATGTCGCAGCCAAGCTCAACTGCGCGCAGAATTACCTTTTTGTTCTCTTCTGTGATTTTATTACCTATTAAAAAAAACGAAGCCGGTATATCATACTTTTCCAGAATGTCCAGCATGTCGTTCATTGTATTGTCGCCTGGAATGTTGTTTGGTCCGTCATCAAAGGTAAGGCATAGATATTTACTCATACTTCCTTTACTCCTTCTCCGGCTCCACAGGCAAAAAATGCACCTGCATAACCGATTGTTTTTGTATATTTGGCCTGTACATTCTGAATGAAGGTATCGATACTGTCTTTATGTACCAGGGCAATTGCACAGCCTCCAAAGCCTGCTCCTGTCATGCGTGCGCCTATACAGCCAGGCTCCTCACTTGCGGCCTGCACCAGAGTGTCCAGCTCTATTCCGCTTACCTCATAATCTTCCTTGAGTGATTTATGTGAGGCGTATAAAAGCTGACCAAGCTCCTGAAGTTTGTTTGCCTTAAGTGCCTGAACAGAACGAATTACTCTGTCCATTTCTGTTACGCAGTGGCGTACTCTTTTATAAATTACAGGGTCTGTGATGCAGCTGCCCCATTGTTCAAACTGATCTGGCGTCATAGAACAAAGGTCTGGTATGTCATGACCAGCCGCCCTTAGGAGTGCGAGTCCCTGTTCACATTCGCTTCGTCTTTCGTTGTATTTTGAATCTGCAAGCCGGCGCTGCTTTTTTGTGTTCATAACAATAAAGTGGTAGTCGCCAAGCACAAGCGGAACATATTCGTGTTCAATTTTTGCACAGTCCAAAAGCTCTGCGGTATCTTTTTTGGCGGTGGCAATGATATACTGATCCATAATTCCGCAGTTTACGTTCATAAACTCGTGTTCACTCTGCTGACCCATGAGTGCAATATCCTTGCGGGAAATTCCAAGCTCAAAGGTCTGATTTACAGCCCACGCAAAGCCGCATTCCAGTGCAGAAGAAGAGCTTATTCCACCGGCGCTTGGAACATTGCTGGCAATAAGAACTTCAAAGCCGCAGGGCAGGTTGATGCCGCGTTTTTTGATACAGGAAAGAATGCCGTTAAGGAAGTTTGCGTAGTCGTTGGCTTTGTCAAACTTAAAGTCGTCGTTTATGTCAAAGGTGTAGACGCCGGGAAAAAATAAATCATTATAAATTATCTTTGAGTCTGAACGTTTTCGGATTGCTACATAAAGGTAACGGTCTATTGCAGCAGGAAAAACCTTGCCGCCGTTGTAATCAATGTGTTCACCGATTATGTTAATGCGTGCAGGAGAAGCAAAAATACGGATAGGGTGGTCGCCGTCTTCGCCATATTGTTCAACAAACTTTTCTTTTAAAATTTGAGCATTTACAGTGAACTTTTCCATTTATCTTAAGATCCTGCCTTCTTTATTTTTGATGCGCTCAACATAATCAAATACATCCTTGAGCGGAGTGTCAAATTCCATGCCGCCGATATTAAGCTTGTCCGGTGCATTCGGAATAAATTCTACCCAGTGAATATCGCTGCCGCTTGTCATAGGAAAATCGTATTCCCTGGCATAATGCTCGGCAAGGTCATTTTCAAAGGCGCGGTTGCCTGCATTATAAATCTCTACACCATGAACATCTCTAGGGTGCAGGTGAATTGCCCGAATGTACCCGCGAAGCCTGAAAGGATGTGCCTGAATCATAAGTCCGCCCTCGCGATTTACTGCTTCAAAAAGCTCCTCATGTCTCCAGTTTTCGAGCTCCGGATGATCATAAAGCCAGTGCTTGTCCAGGCCATAAATAAGATAATCGTCGCCGTCAAAGGTCTGTTCAATTCCAAAAAATACCTTAAACTCGCGGTCGGTACCAAGAAGTCCGTTTTCTTTATTAAAGGCCTGTGCCTTTTTAAGTGCTGCTTCGTAGCCGCTGCAGTAAACGTCTATGCGGTCAATCCAGTTGCCTGTGCGGGGAGCTGCAGTGTTTCCTCCAAAAAAATGATCGGTTACAAAAATGCCGGAATAGCCGGCCTTAAAAAATGGTTCAATATATTCCTGCCCACCGGCGCGTCCGCAGGCACTTCCCTGATTTGTATGCAGATGAGTTTCGTATTTATAGGTTATCATATGGATATTATATAGAATTTTACTATTCTTGTTTAGACATATCTAATTTGGTAATTATTTTTTTATCCGGCGTGATGCACAGGTTCTTTTCCTGACTTGGAATTACAAGGCCTTTGGGACCGTTTTTGGCGCGGCGCAGGTATTTTACATGGGTATAGTACAAATCTACCTTTGTGTTGCTGCGTGCCTTGGAATAATGCACGGCAAGGTTTGCAGCGTCAATTAATATTTCAAGCGGGACGGTTTTGCCCTTCTGGCTTTTTATAAAAACGTAGCCGCCCGGAAAGTCACGAACATGCATCCAAAGGTCGTCCCCGCGTACATGATGACGCAAAAGCTCGTCGTTCTCATTCGCATCGCGGCCCACAAGAATGTACCAGCCGTTGTCTGTGTAATCAAGACCCGGGTGCTGCTTTTTCTTCTTTTGTTCCGGGGCAGAGTCGCGGCGCAAAAGCTGTTCTATTTTTACAGGGTTTTGCTCGTTTTTGATTTCCTCGTACATTGCGTCCAGCTTTTCCAGCTGCTTTTGGGCAATTTCTATGTCGTTTGCAAGCTCTTCCTTGCCGGACTGTGCCTTTTTGTAGTTTTTATAATATTCCTGAGCGTTTTCCTGCGCAGTTTTTTTTGGGTCAATCAAAATGCGCAGCGTACTGCCTGTTTCGTAGTCCTGACATTCCAAAAAGCGTGAATCAGGCGTAATAAGATGGGCATAGCTTAAGATTAAGTCTCCCTGATGCTTGAGCTGACCAGCGTTTTCAAAATCGTTCTGCTTGCTTTTTAGGTTTTCAAGACGGCCTTGCATTTTGGCGCGGCGAGTTGTATACCATTTTTCTGCCTTTTCCAAAAGAGAGGTTTTTGAAAGCTCGGAGGCCTGCTCGCCGTACCACCAGTCTATGTAAGAATTAAAGGTTGTAAACTGTTCATCCTGCTGCCAGTCACGTACAGGGTAGGCGTCTATGGCGGACTGGTCGTTGCCCTGTGTCTTAGGCTCTGGCAGAATAAGCTTTTCTCCCTTTACCTCGTGACGCTCCGGGCGGCGGAACATTGTTTCCAGAATATTATTTTCCTGGTCGCACAAAATGACGTTTGCTGCATTGCTCCAAAGCTTAAGGTAAAGCGTGTAGTTTTCAACAACCTCTACCGGCTCACTGCCAGATGCCCCTGCATCCTTTTTTACTCCGTCCTTTACAAGAGAAATATGAACATACCTCTGGTTATTGCTTTTCTGGTTTTCTTCTACGGTGCGGCTAAGCTCAAGCTTTACAATTCGTTCAAGTCCAAGCTGCATACAGGAATTGATGCGGCAGCCCTTTATATGTGCACGCAAAAACTCCATAAAACGCAGAGGCTTATCATTCTTTGTGATTTTGCGTCGGGTTTCGTTGAGTCTGGTTGCTCCCTGTGCTGTACAGACTAAAACTGTGCGTGCAGTTCCTTCCTTGTAGGTGTACAGCGCCAGCATATTAAAGCCCGGCTGTACAATTTCCTGAACAAAGGCACCGGTCAAATCCAATTCGTTGAGAATAAGATTTATTTCGTTACAGTTGAGCGACATATTTTCCTGCCTGAGCGTTCCACATCTGTGCGTATTTGCCGTTTTTGTCCAGCAGCTGCTTGTGGGTGCCTTCTTCTATAATGCGTCCCTCCTCCAGCATTATGATGCGGTCGGCATCTCGTGTTGTAGAAAGACGGTGCGAAATATAAAATACAGTTTTTCCCTTGGCGGCGGTCTGCATGGCCTTGTTAAGCTCATATTCTGCAATAGGGTCCAGCGCGCTCGAAGGCTCGTCCATAATGAGTATGTCTGCGTTCTTATAAAAGGCACGCGAAATGGCAACCTTCTGGCTTTCACCGCCGGAAAAATCTACACCCTTTTTATCAAACTCTGTGGTAACCTGAGTAAACAGTCCGTCCGGCAGCTTGGCAAGCTTGGCTCCAAAGCCTGCTTCCTTTAAGGCCTGACGGATCTTTGGATCTTCCTGTTCAAGCTGGTCCTTGGACAAATCATTCATTACAACATTTTCTGCAAGGCTTGCACCAAACATCTGGAAGTCCTGGAAAACTACGCCTATCTTTTTGTGATAGTCACTCGGTTTGTAAACCTTAACATCCTGTCCGTTATACTTAATGCTTCCGTTGCTAGGATCATAAAGACGCATGAGCAGCTTGATGAGAGTTGTTTTTCCGGCTCCGTTGTAGCCTACAATGGCAATGTGTTCGCCAGGCTTTACGGTAAGAGAAATATCATCAAGTACTGTGCGGCTGTTCTGGTTGTACTTAAAGCTTACGTGCTCAAGCACAAGTTCACCGTTTCCGTCCGGAACATCCTGTCCAATCTCAAGCTTGATTTTTGGTTCATAGGCAAGGAAGGAACGGATTTTATCAATGTACATACTGTTTTCGTGTGCAGCAGGTCCAAGGTCGGCAAAGCGGCTCATACAACCGCGGAGACTTCCTGTTCTGTTAAAGAGGATAACTGCATCGCTGTAGTTGAGTGTGTGAAGCACGGCAGCCTTATAAACAAGATAAGTTATATAAAGTCCGTCAATCAAAAAGTCGCTTACTGCGTAATCCCTTACAAAGCCAAGCCATGTACGTATGCGAGAAACCTTTTTGTGCTCGGTGATGATGTTCTCGTTAGCCTCGGCAAACTCTTCTTCGAGTCGGGTACCGGTGTTTGGATGCAGACGCAGCTCCTTGGCAAAATCCTTGAGGTAGAAAACACGACTCACATAATCGCGCTTGCGCATATGAGGATTTATTTTTGTACGGTTATTGTAATTTACCTTGTTCAGACTTTTTGAAACAATAAAGCGCATTATAAACGAAACAAGTACAAATACAATTCCAATAGGGTCGAGTGTAAGATAGAAGATACCTGTTGTAAAGAGAACTGTAATTGCCTGCATGCCCATGTTGAGCATATTCAAAAAGCGGTCGATTGTCTGTTCCGATTCGGAAACTCCAAGAACAAAGTCGTTGTAATAGTCCGGGTCATCGTAGCAGAAAAGATCAATTTCACTGGCCTTCTGGAAAAGCTGCTCCTTAAGCGCGCGGTAAAGCTTTGGCTTGCATTTATAGCTCCAGCTGTAAATAAAAAATCCGTCCGGAATAATCTGGATTATGTTGATTGCAAGAATTACTCCGATGTAAAAAAGTGCTTTTGTAAACGGCTCCTGAAACTCTGCGCAGCGCAGAACATAACGTATTCCAAGCACGTGCTCAAGGAAGATAATTCCCTGATAGCGGAAGGCGTCATAAAGATGATAAATCATATAGGCCGGACAGGTCTTAAAGCAAAGCTTCCACAGGAAAATCTGATTTTTGAGGACAGCTGAAGCTGATTTTTTGCCGGTTTTTTTGTTTGCGTTTTTCATGCCCAAATGCCCTCCTTCTGTTTAGCTGAATCTGCAAGATAGTTTTCTGCCTGTTTGTTGTACATGTCTGCGTAGGCACCCTTCTTTTTCATAAGGGCTTTGTGAGTGCCTTCCTCAAGCACCATGCCTTTTTCCAGCAGAAAAACATAATCGGCATTCTGAACTGAAGACAAGCGGTGCGAAATAAACAGCAGTGTATTTTCCTGGCAGGCCTTAAGTATATTGTCAAAAAGCTTATATTCTGCAATTGGGTCAAGCGCACTGGAAGGTTCATCAAAAACCTTTACAGGACAGTTGCGTGCAAAAGCGCGTGCAACAACAATTTTCTGAAACTCTCCGCCGGAAAGGACTGCACCTTCGTCATCAAACTCGCGGGTAAGGGTAGTGTCCATTCCTTTTGGAAGACTCATTACTTTTTCATAAACTCCCGAAAGCTTGAGTGCCTGTTCTACTACAGACTGCTTTTGCTCTGCGGGAATGTCTTCTCCAAGAACAACATTGTCGGCAACACTCATGCTGAACATCCTGTTGTCCTGAAAGGCGGTTGCAAAAAGAGCGCGGTATTTCTGAAGGTTGTATTCCTTGATGTTGCGTCCGTTGAGGAGGATCTCACCTTCAGTCGGGTCGTAGAAACGCAGCAGCAGCTTTATGATTGTAGATTTTCCCGCTCCGTTGTGACCTACCAGGGCATAGGTTTTTCCACCGTCCAGCTTCATGTTAAGCTTTTGAAGAACCGGAATGTCCTTATAGGCAAAGCTTACGTTGCGGAATTCAATAGACTGAATCTCGCGGCCTGGATCTGCTCCATCATAATCCTCTGGGATTTTTTCTTTATACTCAAGGAAGGTCTTAAGGTATTCAACAAAAAGTCCGTTCTTAAAGCATTCTGTAACAGAGTCGGTAAAGCCGATGAGGATCCAGGTTGTGCTGACCATCATACTTGTAATTACGGCAAGCTGGGCAAGACTGATTGTATGGCTTACAAGATTCCTGAAGGCACCGTAAATAAGAAGTCCTTCAAAAATAAAGGTAAAAGTAAACTCTACGTAAAGCCAGTGAAGCAATACAGATTTTTTTACATATTTTTTTGTAACATCGGCAACGCCAGTAATTGCATCGCGGTACTGATGGCGGAGGAGTCTAAAAACCTTTGTGAGTCGCATTTCCTTTGCGTATTCCTTTAAGTACATTACGCGGTTTATGTAATCAATGCGGCGGTTGTGAACTGCCATATCCTTCTGGCGCTTGTAATCAATGTGACTGTTGAGTCTGCGGAACCAGAAGTTTCCGATTATTGGAAGCAGAATAAATGCAACCGAAAGCTTATCAACCTGAAACATAAAAATAAAGGCGCACACACTTGCAACGGCACCAAAAATAACACCAAAGATTTTGTCCACAGTCTGAATAAGACGGGTGTCGGCATTTTTCATGGCGAGCGTGTACTTGTCGTAAAACTCTGCATTTTCAAAGCATTCAAGCTCAACGTTGCGAGATTTTTTAAAGAGGATTTGATACAGCTTTTTGTTTACCTGTGCGTTTGCAACAGGAATTACAGTTCCGTTGAGGTAATCTGTGTAAAGTGTTTTTCCTGCAAAGACGGCTACACAAATGCAGATAAAAAGCATGAGTGTAGAAAAGGCTTTTCCTTCCTGCAGTGCATTTATAACGTAGCGCATAAAAAAAGCACTGTAAAAAAGCCATTCTGCGTAATCAATGATTGTTCTGAATGCAAGATGAAAAACAACCCGTGGGTAGATTTTCCATAAAAGCTTGAGGGCAAAAATATTATTTTTTACTGCACTTATTTTTGTTTTAGACTTTTTTTCTGACATTGCATGTCTCCGAATTTATGATGTTTTGATTGTACAGTAAGTTCGGGAAATAAACAATGTTACGCGGGCAAAAAAAAGGCCGGGTGTTACCCGGCTCATAACGTGCGATCAGTAGACTAGGTACTGGCACTATATTTTTTGTTCAGTTTCTAAGCAACTGACAGCTTATTTTGTCTTACGTATTATAAACCTCGACCAGGTTTGTTATTTTTGTCGGAAACTGCAAATTGCCTCCTCTCAAGTAACCGGTGCACGCCCCCATCTCGTTCCTGATTACATTTTCATAATACCACGAAAAATCTGCTTTGCAAGGAAAAAATTGCTGTATCTTTTTTGAAGAAGGTATGGTATAATGAAAGTCTATTCGCTATTACCAATATTCATTAAAGTGCCAGTAGACAGTATCAGAACGAATAGTTGTGTCCTGGAAAGTTGTTGGCATTGAAGCATTCTGATA
The DNA here is from genome assembly GCA_017616165.1 of Treponema sp. Classification (GTDB taxonomy): domain Bacteria; phylum Spirochaetota; class Spirochaetia; order Treponematales; family Treponemataceae; genus Treponema_D. The sequence continues at coordinate 3,728 of JAFZYR010000016.1, read as the reverse complement.
ATAAACATCAGTTAAACTTCTGCAATTATTAAAAGCACCGGCAACAATTTCATTTAAAGTGTAAGGAAGTCTTATAGATTTTAAGTTTGTGCAATCTTCAAACGTTTGTGAATCAATCTTTTTGATTCCGCATGGGAGCATGATATTTTCAAGACTTGAACAATAACGGAATGCAGAGGCTCCTAATGTAAACTCTTCAACAACAATACTGTAAGTATCAACTATAATCAGGTTTGAACAACCAAAAAATGCATCTGATCCGATTTTAGATAATTGGATTGGTAAATAGATTTCTTTAAGCCAGTAACACTGATAGAATGCATTTGCTGGTATCTCCGTTAATCCATTACATCCTTCCAGATGCAGATTTGCACTTGGTGCGTTTGTATAAGAGAAGAGCATAAGGTCTGGTGCATAATCTGTAATAAATATATTATAGGTATAGTCATCAAAGTCTTTAAGGTAATTTGCGAAGTTTCCAAAATATGCGGTAGAGAACGCGGTTTTGTAATAGGATTTTTGAATGATCATGACATTGTGGTATAACATGTCGTGTATATAATAGTCGCCCGCAAAGAAGCTGGTGTCTGCGGTCGGGATGTATTCGTATTCAGAAATATATGGGCAGAAGCTGTTTGCAACTTCGAAATCATTATTTATAAAGGAATATTCATCGTTAACCATAAAGCCAACTACATCAAGCTCAGGATTAAACAAACGCACCTGAACAAAATAGGTATACTCAGTGTCTGGTTGATAATAATTCGGATCCTTTGATGGATCATATTTCCAGTTAGCGTAAAGGGTTATGGTTTCGTTTACGACATAGCCTTCGATGGCCGGATTAAAAAGCTCTTTATCAAGATACCAGCCTGCAAATTCATAGGCTGCTTCATCCTTGGAGGGAGTAAGTTCCGGTAAATAGTCCAGGGTAAGTGCTGTGCCAGGCTTTATTTGTTTGCGTGCCGGTGTGGTTCCATGGTCTGAATGATAATTAATGTAAATTGGAGCCGTGTACCCGAATTTTTCATTCAGGTAGTCTGCAAGGCAGGATGTAAAAAGAAGAGGGACGAATATTGTCAGTATAAAAAAACGAATTTGTTTCATGATACATCGTCATTGTGAGCAAAGCGAAGCAATCCATGTATTAGAATGCATATTTGTATGTGGATTGCCACGCTACGCTCGCAATGACGCAGCGCGGCTCCTCGCAATGCTGTACTTCTATTAATAGTTTTCTGCGTGGATTTCAAAGTAGCTCTTTGGGTGTGCGCAAACAGGGCAAACCTCAGGGGCCTTTGTTCCAACAATGATATGACCACAGTTGCGGCATTCCCAAACTTTAACTTCGCTCTTTTCAAAAACAGCAGCAGTTTCTACGTTCTTAAGGAGTGCACGGTAGCGCTCTTCGTGGTGCTTTTCAATTTCGCCTACAGCGCGGAATTTTGCAGCAAGTCCAGGGAAGCCTTCTGCTTCGGCAGTCTTTGCAAATTCTACGTACATGTCTGTCCATTCAAAGTTTTCGCCATCTGCTGCGGCCTTGAGGTTAGCGGCTGTATCACCAATTCCGTCCAGCTCCTTGAACCACATTTTGGCGTGTTCCTTTTCGTTGTTTGCAGTTGCTTCAAAAAGGGCTGCAATCTGTTCAAAGCCTTCTTTTTTTGCCTTTGATGCAAAGTATGTGTATTTGTTTCTAGCCTGACTTTCTCCAGCAAAAGCTGCCTGCAAATTCTTTTCTGTCTGTGTTCCTGCGTATTTGTTCATTTTTTCCTCCTGTGAACTTTTTACAGTTGTATTTGTTGATGTGGTCGGTACGGTTTGTTCCGGTGTGCCGCCCTGTTCATAAATCGGTTCAAAATCCTCTGCCGGATGTCCGCAAAGTGGGCATGCAAAATCTGAAGGGAGCTCAGGACTGTTGTGAACATATCCGCAGATTTTACAGCGCCAGCCAACAATTTTTCCGCTGGTTGGTGCGGCTGGTTTTGGTTTGATATAGCTTTGATAATAAGCATAAGTGATTGGTTCTTCGCGGCTCATTATTTTGGCATCTGTTACTTCTGCAGTAAAGAGCGTGTGAGAACCAAGGTCCTGTGCTGCAACTACCTTTGCACTGATGAGCGCACAGATTTGTGATGAAAGGTAAGGGCAGCCGTTCTGGTCCATGGAGTAATCTGTAAAGCCCTGGAACTTATCAACCTTCTTTCCGCTCTGATAACCAAAGCGTTTGATTGTTTCGAAGGTTGTTTTTTTGTCCAGAATACTAAGAGTGAAAACTCCGGAATCCTTAATCATCTGGCAGGTGAGGTTAGAATTGATTACAGAAATTGCAATCCTGACCGGATCTGCCGCTACCTGCATACAGGTATTTGTAACGCAGGCATTTATTTTTCCGTTGCTTTGAGTACCAAGAATGAAGACACCATATTGTAAACTGAATAGTGCTTTGTTATCCATTTCTTTTCCTAGTGGATTGCCACGTCGCTAAGCTCCTGTCGCAGAGCTTACCAAGTTTGCTTCACAAACTTGCGCAATGACAAAGCCCCGTCATTGCGAGCCGAAGGCGAAGCAATCCATATATATGATTACCTGCCCCAGGTTAAAATCAGGTCGTAGTTATCGTCGCGTACTTCAAAATACTGATTATATTCGCCGCAGGTAGGGCAATATTCAGGAGCCTGTGGACCTACTACAATGTGACCGCACTTAAGACATTCCCAAACCTTTACAGTTGAATTTTCAAGCTGCTTTTTTGAATCTTCGTCCTTGAGCAGAGAGCGATAGCGTTCTTCGTGGCGCTTTTCGATTTCTGCAACTGCACGGAATTTTGCTGCAAGGTCTGCAAAGCCTTCTTCTTCGGCTTCCTTTGCAAACTGAACGTACATGTCTGTCCATTCGTAGTTTTCTCCGTCAGCAGCAGCCTTAAGGTTGTCTGTGGTTGCTTTCAAGCCGTCAAGCTCTTTGAGCCACATCTTTGCATGGTTTTCTTCGTTGTTTGCAGTTTTTGTAAAGATTTCGGCAATCTTATCCTTGCCTTCGTCCTTTGCAATCTGCGAAAAGTATGTATATTTGTTTCTAGCCTGACTTTCGCCTGCAAATGCCGCAAGCAGGTTTTTTTCTGTTTTTGTTCCGGTATATTTACTCATTATTTTGACTCCCAAAGGCTGTGCAGGTTGCAATATGCATAAGCCGCAACCACTTCATCTCCGTCTACAATTGCAAACTTTGCAACCGGGGCGTCGCCGGCCTTAAGGCATTTGCGCTGATTTCCCTGCTTTGTGCTAAGGGCAATCCATTCAATGAAATGCTCCGGCAGCATAGGATGGTCAACCGAACCAACTTTTACTTCTACAGTGTTTCCATTTACAGTGATAACAGGAACATGCTTTTCTACAGCAGCATCAGTTGTTCCCGGAATAATCTGTTCCATTTCTTCGCCACAACAAATTGTCGGCACGCCAGTATCTTTAACAATGGCAATAATTTTGCCACAGACTTTGCATCGATAAAATTTTAATTCCATACGGACTCCTTCGTCATTGCGAGCGCAGCGTGGCAATCCACATATTACTCACAATGTCGTTTTTGTTATAATAGTTTTTCTATTATACACCATAAAACGTTTGTTGTGTAAAAAAAACGTCATTGCGAGCGAAGCGCGGCAATCCACGTATTAAAATGCCTTTTGTTTCGTGGATTGCCACGCACTTCGTGCTCGCAATGACGTTTTT
>JAFZYR010000015.1 GCA_017616165.1 Treponema sp. | reverse complement strand
CCCAGTTTTGATCCATTATGGTTCCACTGTCTCTTGTGTATTCTGGTTCTGCAGCAACCGGGTTTTTATTTTCTGATTTTGGTTTTGATGCACAAGCCATTATCAGTGCAGATAACCCCAAGACAATAACAGCTTGTAAAAGCTTTTTCATTTTTTATTCTCCTTTTGACATTGTTCTTTTTACAGCATTTTTCCACTGTTCATAGCGGGCAGTACGTGTCTCTTCATCCATATTAGGTTCAAAAATTGCGTTAATTTTCCAGATTTTTTTGAGTTCGTCTTTTGAGCTCCAGTAGCCTGTGGCAAGACCTGCAAGGAGAGCGGCTCCTGTTACTGTTGTTTCTGTATTTTCCGGGCGGTAAACTGCTGTATTCAAAATGTCGGCCTGGAACTGCATCATTAAGTCGCTTACGCAGGCGCCTCCATCTACTTTAAGGCTTGCAATTTCTATGCCTGAATCTTCTTTCATACAGTCGAGCTCATCTTTTACCTGGAACGCAATTGCTTCCAAAGCGGCACGACAGATGTGAGCTTTGTTTGCACCGCGTGTAAGACCAACAATTGTTCCGCGAGCGTATGAATCCCAGTAAGGAGCACCAAGTCCTGTAAAAGCAGGTACAATAATAACACCGTTTGAATCCGGAACGGTTGCAGCCAGAACATTTACATCATTTGCTGTATTAATAATTCCAAGCTGGTCGCGAAGCCATTTGATCAAAGCACCGCCAATAAATACACTTCCTTCAAGTGCGTATTCAACCTTACCGTTCAATCCAATTGCAATAGTAGTAAGAAGCTTGTGCTTTGATTCAACAGGTGTATCACCTGTATTCATAAGCATAAAACAGCCTGTTCCGTATGTTGATTTTACATCGCCCTTGTTTACGCAGGCCTGTCCAAAAAGTGCTGCCTGCTGGTCGCCTATCATCGAGGCAATTGGTGCTTCAAAACCACAGATTGATTTATCTGTCATGGCATATACGCAGCTTGAATCTTTTACTTCCGGTAAAATGCAGCGCGGGATATTTAAAAGAGCAAGCAATTCATCATCCCACTCAAGTGTGTGAATGTTATAAAGCATTGTTCGGCAGGCGTTTGTATAATCTGTTACATGAGCTTTGCGGCCGCTAAGACGCCATGTTAGCCAGGTGTCTACTGTACCAGCCAACAAGTCGCCCTTTTCTGCACGTTCACGAACCCCCGGAACATTATCAAGTATCCATTTGATTTTTGTACCGCTGAAGTATGCATCAGGAATAAGACCTGTCTTCTGGCGGATCATTTCACCTTTTCCATCTGCAATAAGCTTGTCTGCAATGTCTGCGGTACGGCGGCACTGCCATACAATTGCGTTGTAAACAGGCTTTCCGGTGTTTTTATCCCATAAAATAACTGTTTCGCGCTGATTTGTAATTCCAACGGCTTCTATTTGTTCTGGAGAAAGGTCAGCCTTCATAACTGCTTCTTTCATTACAGAAAGCTGACTTATAAAAATGTCTTCGGGATTATGTTCTACCCAGCCCGGTTTTGGAAAATACTGCTGAAATTCACGCTGCGCAACGGCAATTTTTTCTACCTTTTTGTTGAAAATTACAGCGCGTGAAGAAGTGGTGCCCTGGTCCAGGCCGACAATGAATTTTTCCATGGGGGTCTCCCACGTCATTGCGAGCGAAGCGAAGCAATCCACACGCGAAAATGCCTAGTCATACATGGATTGCCACGTCGCTTCGCTCCTCGCAATGACGATTGTATATTAGAACTTAGCCTTACGAAGTCTTACTCTTTCAATATCTTCACAGAACAGCTCGCGGAGGTCATTCAAGCCAAGAGCCATAAGGGCCATACGGTCAATACCAATACCCCAGGCAAGAACAGGACAATCAAGACCCATAGCGCGGGTAACTTCCGGACGGAAAATACCTGAACCACCAAGTTCGAACCAGCCCAGAACAGGGTGCTTGATATGAACTTCGATAGAAGGTTCTGTGAACGGGAAGTAACCTGGAACATACTTTACTTCTTCTGCTCCGGCAATTTCTGTGGCGAACATCTTGAGCATACCGAGCAAGTCGCGGAGTGTTACGTCGTTTCCGGCAATAATACCTTCTGTCTGATAGAAGTCAGAAAGGTGAGTAGCATCTACCTTGTCGTAACGGAAACAGCGGGCAATACCAAAGTATTTACCAGGAACTTCTGCCTTGTGCAGCTGATGTGCAGAAAGTACAGTTCCCTGTGAGCGCAAAATAAGGCGGCGTGTGAACTCATTATCGAATGTGTAGTTCCATCCACGGCTACCAGTGTTTCCACCAGTTTCGTGGGCAGCCTTTACGTTGCTCAAATATGGTTCTTCAATAAATTTTGCATGAGTAGGATTTTTAATGCGGTATACGTCGTGAATATCGCGTGCAGCATGGAACTGTGGCATGAACAAAGCATCCCCGTTCCAGAATTCTGTTTCTACAAGCGGACCGTCAAACTCCTGGAACCCAAGAGAACAAAGCTTGTCTTTTACACTTTCCAAAAACTGAACATAAGGGTTTGTGCGTCCAGGAATAATACGTGCAGGAGGAACTGCAATGTTATAACCGCGGAAGGTTCCGTTTTTCCAGTCGCCTGTTGCAAGCATTTTTGGAGTGATTTCACCAATTTCGTTACCAGTAACTCCGGCACTCTTAAGAGCGTCGCGTACGGCTTCAAAACCGCTCTGAAGCTTATAGAATACAGTTTCGCGTTCAATCATCTTGAATGGAGCATCTGCAGCACCACGTTTTTTAGCAAGACCGTTCATTGCTTCAATTTCGGCGCCAGTCAGATCGTCCTTGTTCAAAAGTCCGTCCGCAGCGTCGCAGGCCTTCTTAATAAGCCCAGAAGTCAAAGTAATACGCTCAGGCAAGGCAGCACCAGTATATTCAACCTTCTTTTCTGCATTCATCTTAAGAACGCCTTCTTTTACGAGCGGACCAAAGGCAGAACCAACATCCTTCTGTTCAAGGCCAATTCCTGCAGCAATTTCCGGCATTGTGTGAGCACCGTCTGTCTTCAAAAAGTTTACCATGCGCTCTTCTACAGTGCCTGTTTTAGCCATTGCGCGGCCATAGTCTGTAATTTCAAAATATGTGTGAGGAGTACGGCGGATTTCTTTAAGAAGCTCCTTTCCGCTAAGCCAGGAGAAGGCCTGGTTTGCGTGACCTTCCTTATAGTCCAGCTCCTTCTGAAGTTTTTCTGAAGTAAGTTCATCCTGTCCCGAATACTTTAACAAAACCTTAATTTCGAGCGGATGCAAGTTTTTGATAATGTTTTTAATGTCCATTTTGATAATCCCTCGTCATTGCGAGCGAAGCGCGGCAATCTAGTAATGGATTGCTTCGCTTCGCTCGCAATGACGTGTTTACAAAAAAATAAAGCCGGCATGAAACTTTCACACCGGCCTTTATTCTACTATATTTTGTAAAAAATAAGAATACCTATCGGACAAATTTTACATAGCGCATGTAGATTGCCTTGCGGCGGCCCTTATCATCCTTTTTAAAGCTTGTTTTTGGATCGCGCAGGTTGTAGTATCTGTTATAGTCCTTTTCGATACGGAAGTCATTAAGACATTCAAGAACGGCATTCATTGCCTGTCCTTCATCATAAGTAACGTTCATACATTCATAGTAAATGCGAACCTCATCATGAATAGGTGAATATTCAATTCTAATAGAAGCTGTTGTATCTTCTGTATGGAAATCCTTTGGAACAATTACTTCTGTCTTTGTCTTATTTGCTTCGAACTGCTCTACATCACCATAATCTTCGCTGGAGCCGCGTCCTGTAATGCCCTGTGCAAACAATCCTGCACCAAGCATAAGTATTACTGAAACCAAAAATATCTTCTTCATAAATTACCTCCGTATATTAAAACGCACACATCCATTGGGCGTTACAATTTAGAATTGCGTATACTCTAAAATTGTACCACATTCTAGAAAAAAATCAAGATTTATTACGTATTGACCGTTATCAATTCCCAAAAGAGGTGTTTTTCGCATCAAAACGCGGCCTGTAATTTCCTTTGGCTTGTTTTTTATGGTGTTTCGGTAGTAGCTTCGTATGGCATTTTTTAAGGCATCCTGCGCTGCCTGCTTAATTCCTTCAAAACCCAGGCTCAAATCGCCGTATCCGCGCCCCTGAATGGTCGGATTCTGGATGGAAGCCCATAAATTATAGGTCTGAACCTCGTGCGGCGTACGTGTATAGTCTATCCAGCAGTTAAAACGGTTGTTTTCTATCCACACAGAGGAGTATTTTACATCAAAACCTGTGGTCCCTGAGGCTCTCGAAGGGCCACTATCAGATCTAACCGGTGTAATTTCCATATATTCTTCTACGCCACGTGTCTTATCGGACGGGGTATAGGAAAAATTCCAGCCGTAAACCAGGCCTTCCAGCAAAAAAGGCACCATTTCCTTTATTCTTGCAATGGGATAATCATATTCACCGGCTTCCATGTCGCTTGCAGCAGCTTGGGTACCAGGGTAGGCATCGGTATCGGCCCAAACGGCAAAGCGTATATGTTCAATAATCGAAGGAATTTGTGCATAAAGATTGGAGCCGGCACCGCGCAAACCGCAAAAAAGCACCAGCAGAGTAAAGAAAAAGCCTATTTTCGATAGTTGTTTTTCCATATTTTAAACGGATTAACTCCCATTCTAATAACAAAATAAAGCAGCGCCGTCAGAAATCCAAAAAGATGTGTATAATGCGCTATGTTTGAGTTACTGAAAAGCCCGCTTACAATTTCAATTACGGTATAAATCAGTACCAGAACAGGAGCCGGAATTGGAATAATACCCCATATAAATATCATGGAACGCGGATACAGCACAGCATACGCCAAAAGCACTGCATAAACCGCTCCACTGGCCCCTAATAAAAATGTTCGGTAATTTCCGGTAAAATAATAAAGGATAAATGTCAGAACAGCGCTCAAAATGCCGGTTGTAAAATAAAAAAGCAGGAACTCCTTTGAGCCGATTGCACGTTCAACCCCTACTCCAAAGAAAAACAGGGCCAGCATATTCAAAAAAATGTGGCGAAAGCCCTGATGCACAAACATATAGGTCACAAACTGCCACCACATGCCGCGTCCCAGCACCAGCGAAACATTCAGGGCCAGATAAAGATTAAGATTCTGAATAAAATTGCACAGGAAAAAAACAATGAAATTTATGAGGATTAACGCAAAGGCCGCATGAAAATATGAGTATTTAAATGGTTTTCTAAAAAATGGAATGCGTCTTGGCTGCCAGTTCTGTTCATTCTGGTCAGAAGCTTCAAATTCGTCACTCATCGCTTTCTTTTAACTTATGTACAGCAGGATCAAAGAAGGTAACCTGGTTGCGTCCGTTGTTTTTAGACATATAAAGACCGCTGTCTGCCTGATTTACAAAGATATTCGGCAAATCTACAGGGTTTTTTTCGGTATCAAACACAGAAACACCACCAGAAACGGTTACATGCAGGTGCTGGTCGTTATAAACAAAGTCATAGCCTTCAATTTTTTTGCGGATTCGTTCTGCAACCTTAAGGGCTTCGGTCTTGTTTCCCTTGCGTAAAAGAACTGTAAACTCTTCTCCACCGTAGCGGCTGGCAATGTCAGTTTCGCGCAGGCTTGATTTGATGATATTTGCAACAGTAATAAGAACAAAGTCTCCGCATTCGTGTCCGTAGGTATCGTTAAACTTCTTGAAAAAGTCTATATCAAACATAAGGACTGCAATGTTTTCATTCTGTTCAAAGGCCTTATCGATTGCTTCTGTAAGCTGATTAAAGAAGAAATACTTGAGTCGCAGATGGGTCATCATATCGGTAGAAGACATTTCCATGAGCGAAGCGTTGTTTATGGCAACCGTAGCGAGGGAAGCAATGGACATAATCATGTTCTGCTCGTACTCGGTGTAGGTTGTTTCATCTTCTATGGCAATGCGCTCCTGCAAAATCAAAATACCGCTAAGATGATTTGCCTTTTCAATAAGAGGAACAATAAGCGTTGGATTAAGATTTGCCAGAAGCTGCATGCTTTCATCATCGTCGGTTACCCTGTCCTTAAGCTCTGTATAGGTAACAGGCTTGGCTGCTTCCAGAAGGAAGGTACAGATAGGCGAGCCTACCGGAATAGAAAGCTTTTTGCCGGTGCTCATTGCCTTGGCGGTTTCGAGGTTAAGTACATCGTTTGTGATTGGGTCACGTACAAAAATTTCGGCACCAAGTACGTGCATCTGGGCCATACAAATATAAACAATAGACTCCAGAAGGTTTGAAAAATCAAGAGTTGAACAGAAGGATTTGGCAATATCAATAAGCTGTTCCAGGTCATATATACGCTTTTCGTAATATGTAGACTGCTCCAGTATTTCCTTGTCCATATTGTGAGAATGAGTATCTAATTCATGTAATTTTGCCGTTAAATCCACTACTGAACATCTCCGCCTGTATTAATAATAACATAATTTTTCATAATTTCAAAGAATATTTTCCAATCAGGGTGCTGAATTTCGAGCATATTTGTGTTTTCCTTGTTTCTTGACGAAATCATGAGCACCTTAAGGTTAGAAATAATCTCGCTGGAAGGCTTTTTGGAGTCTGCAAGCAGCTCGCCAATGTATTTATACAACGAAAACAGGTTTGCACTTATTGCCTGCAGCAGCTGATGTGCTTCGTTGTTGGTTGTAATGACCATTTTTTCCAGTTTTTTATAAAAATCCTTGTCCTTGTGGCTGTCTGTAACATAGCTTTGCATTACGGCTATGCTGTTGCGCTGGTCGTTTCCAAAGGAATCTTCAAACTCCTGGAATTTTGCCTGTGCATTAATTGCCGCATAAACCGTTGTACTAAAGGCAGATTTGTAGGCTGGATTATTAAAGAAGCCTTCGATTACAATATCGTTCATGAGTCCCTTTACACCCTCTGTAAGATAAAGGCGCAAGAAGGTTTTGAGGATTCGCATAGGCAAAATCCACTGAAAGCTGAGTGTAACAGTCGGCGCGAGCATGGAATTGGATTCTGCGTTGTAACCGAATACAGTATCCAGCGGCATGTTTTTGAACAGTGCATTAACTTCGCTGGAAATATTTTCATCTTGAATTTCTGATTTAATTTTCTGTTCGTCGGCGTCAAATTTTTCCTGGAAGATATTGGCAAATTCCTGACGTGGCGAACCGCTGTAAGAAGCAACATCCGGCTCATAGGTAACATTCTGCTTGGCAAGGCGGATAAGGCTTTTGAGCTTGTCTACCGGGAGCACCTTTGAAATGATGTAATTTATTTTTTTAAGGCACGAAATATAAACCGCGCTTTCTTCGTTGCTAAGCATTGTACCTTTTTTGAGCTGGGCCAGGGCAATAACCTGATCTGCCGTAGAGGTAGTAATTTTCATTCCCGAAATTTGATAATAAAGGTCTTCCAGAAGGTTGATTGCCTTGCTTACCGGAATTTCTACCCAGTTTGGCTTGTAAGAAAAGTCTGCTGCCTGAAAGTTAATATCAAAAACCTGCAGGAGCGGCACAAAGGTAATGTGACAAAAATCTACCAGCTGACGCAGTGAAAGAATATCCTTGTCTATACGGCGGAAATTTTCTGAATTGAGCTCTTTAATTACCTTTTCGCACTGGGTTCGCTGATGAATGTATATCCTGTCTGCATTCTGAATCTCGTTCATTACCTCTTCTTTTCGGCGTTCAAACGAAAGGCTTTCGATAATATCCTGATATTCAGAGGTATAGCCTGTAAGAATGAGCTGTGCTTCAAAACGATGCTGACGCAGGCTGTCTATTGAACTTACGGTGGTAATAAAAAGGTCATCAAGTGTTTTTGTATTTTTATAAAGGCTGTAAATAGCCTCCGCAAAGTTTGCTTCCAGATTTCCGTTTTTATAAATAACAGGCTTATATTCCTTAAGCTCCGCATCCAGCTTTTTGAGCTGCTGCTTTTTCTGAACTTCTGGTGAGGATCGTTTAAATATAGACTCAAAAAAGTCGGAAATACTCTGAATTAAACTCATAGCGGCTTTTGTATCTTTTTATTATAACAGAGTTTACCCTTACGGGCAACCAAAACCTAAGGGTAAACTCTAGTCCGACTATAATCCAATAAAGAACAGGGAGAAGAACATGTATACGTTGGCGACGAGGAAGAGGCAGTTGCCTACAAGGTGCATAAAGCGGAATTTTCGCAGGTTGTAGAAAATAAAGCCGAGCACGTAGAAGAAGGCAGAAGCAACAAGCATGCCAAAGCTTTCATGTGGCAGAGAGCGGAACAGGGTTACCGGCATGGCAAACAGGGAAACTCCTGCAAGTGCATACAAAACCTTGTTGAGCTTATAGTGTTTGCGGCCAGAAATTGCGTAGAAAAGAACACCTATGGCCGAAACGCCCCATACAAAGCCAAAGATAATCCATCCGGGGAGTCCCTGAATCTTGGTGATTGTGTAGGTTGTGTACGAAAAGCCCATGCAAAGGAAAACAAAGATGTGCGAAAGGCGTTCAAATACAATTTTTGGAACCATTGCAGTAAGTGCGTGATGCAGACAGCTGAACAGATACATCAAAATCATGCTGGCCGAAAAGAGTGTGTAGCACACAATGGTAAGATTTTTGAACATCATACCGTCGCGAACACCAAGCGTATCCAAAATGGCAAGGGCTGCAATAAACAATGCGGAACCAATGCCCTGTACAATGGCAGATCCAATTTCTTCGTTTGTAGAAAGCGGGCGTTCCTGCTCCATGTACTCAATGGCACGTTTTTCCTGATCTATGCGGCGCTGTGCACGTGCCTTTTTGCGCTCTGATCTTGCATAATCTTCGGAAGCATACTTTGCCTTAAGGCGCTCCGGATTTCTTGAATACTGAATATGTATTTCGCGGACTGTATTTTCGTAGTCCTGGCGTAATTTTCTAAGTCTAAACTTCTTTTTTAATTTGAGCGATTTGAGTGTTGTTTTTCGCTTTGCCTTTAAAGCAATTTCGTCCTGAATAGATACCTGAACATCCTGAATTGAATTCTGAACATCCTTAAGGGTTTTTGAAATATCCATTTTTCAGTCTCCTATTAACAATACTATTATAAACTTTTTCTATATAATTCATACAGCAAAACGCCGGCCGCAACCGAAACGTTTAGGCTGTCAATTTTTCCGCAGGTCGGAATAGAAACTATTGTATCACATTTTTTATGCAAAAGTACATCAATTCCGCTGCCTTCGCTGCCCATTATAAGGGCGGTTTTTGGGGCAAAATCTATTTTTGTACAGGTTGTACCGCCTGCATCTGCCCCGTAAATCCAAAAGCCTGCTTCTTTGAGCTGTTCTACGGCACGCACAAGGTTTTTTACCACAGTTACCGGTACCCAGGCACTGGCGCCTGCACTTGAACGGCCTATTACTTCGTTGCCTGCAATATCGCTGGCACTGTTATGCTCCGGAAGCAGCACAAGGTCTGCTCCAAACTGGTCACAGCTTCGGATTATGGCACCAACATTGTGCGGATCTGTAACCTTGTCCAGAATGATTACCCGGGCCTTTCCGCTTTCTGCAGACATTTTTTTTATCCAGCTGTCAAAATCTACAATATTTGATGGAGCCTTTGCCTGGGCAGAAAGCTCCATTACAAGACCACGATGGTCGCGTAGAACCGGATCCAGGTCCTTAACCAGCAGATCCAGACTTTTATCATCGGTCTGACGGCAGCTTACACCGGCTTTTTTGGCGGCCTCAAGAATTTTTTTTACGCGTGGGCCAGGCTTGCTGTAATAAAGCTTAAAGCCCGGCACTGCGCCTTCTTTTAGAGAACGTATTTTTTCTTCGATGGAATGGAAACCGGTAATAAACATTTTATTTTACCACATGGATTGCTTCGCTCCGCTCGCAATGACGACAAGAGCGCTTAGCGTCCGCAGCACTGCTTGTATTTTTTACCGCTGCCGCATGGGCATGGGTCGTTGCGGCCAACCTTTGCACCAACACGCTTTACTGTTGTTGGAATAACGTTTCCTGCAACATATTTCCAGTCGCCGTCTACCTGGCGGAACAAGGAAATTTCGTGGTGAACATCGTGCATCTGGTGCAGAGTATAATCTGCTTCAAATTCTACAATGTATTCACCGTCTTTTTCGCCTTTTTCTGTGTTAATGATTTTAAGGCCGTTCCACTGTGACTGCTTGCTCCAGTCTTCGGTAGCTTTGCGGTCAATTTCGCCAACCTCTTCGCCTTCTACACAGGAATTGATGATATAGTCAATTTCGTGCTTTACATATGAAGAATAGCGTGCACGCATACAGGCTTCGGCATCTGGTGCCTTTTTTTTGCCTTTGATGATTGGTTCGCAGCATTCGGCATATGTTTTGCCTGAGCCGCATGGACATAATTCGTTTTCTTTACTCATAGTGAATATTTTAATGAATTTAAAGGGTCTCTACAAGACGACCCTTCGACAGGCTCAGGGACCCCGCCGTTTAAAGACCGCGGGCCCAGGCGTAGGTACTCAGGTATGGGTCTGGGCGAACCTGATGCGCAGAAGACCAGATTTCTTCAATCTGACCGTCAGCCTTAATAACACCAATACGAATAGTTTTATTCAGATGCTGGTTAGAGCCTTCTATAGTTACCATGCCTTCCGGAGCAATGTAAGACAGGCCCTTGGCGGCAATACGAATTGGTTCTACCTCAAAGGTACCGGCTTTTTCGCAGGCTGCAGCCCACAAATAAACTGCGATATAGGCAGCTTCTACAGGGTCTTCAATTTTTGCACTTTCGCCGTATTTGGCTTTGTAAGACTGAATAAACTTGCGGTTTGCACTGGTTTCTGTAGTCTGAAAATATGTCCAGGTAACATAATTACCCATACAGTTAGCGGTTCCAATATTCTGAATTTCACTTTCACCAATAGAAAAACTCATTACAGGAATACTTTCAGGGGTAACTCCGGCCTCTTTAAGCTGGGCAAAAAAGGAAACATTGGAATCGCCGTTTAAGGTATTGATAATAATGTCTGGTTTAGCAAGTTTAATATGTTCAATTATTTCTTCAAAGTCTGTATGCATAAGCGAAACATATTCTTCGCCTGTAACTATACCACCAAGCTCCTTTAGCTGAGCCTTTATGATTCTGTTTGCAGTCTGCGGAAATACATAGTCGCTTCCCAAAAGAAAAAAGCGCTTTCCAAAGTTTTCAAAGCAGTAATCAATAGCCGGAACAATCTGCTGGTTTGGAGCGGCACCCATGTACATAATGTTAGGACTTGCTTCCATTCCTTCGTACTGAAGCGGATACCACAAAAGATTGTAATGATCTTCTACAATAGGCTTTACTGCCTTGCGCGAATCCGAAGTCCAGCAGCCAAAAATTGTGGCAACTCCTTCCTTTTCTATGAGCTTGGTAGCACGGTCGGCAAAAACACGGGCATTGCTTTCGCCGTCTTCTATAACAGGAACAATTTCATGCCCAAGAACACCGCCTGCCGAATTAATTTCTTCTATGGCAAGAAGCTCTGCCTGCATAAGTGGTTTTTCACTTGCAGCCATGGAGCCCGATTCAGAATGTAAAATTCCAACTTTTACATATTTATCTTCAGGTTTTTTACAGGAAAAAAGTACAGCGCACATTGCAAGGCTAAGAACGCAGGTTTTAAAAATCAAATTATGCATTTTCATTTGTCTTTTCCTCCTGCTTTTCCGGCGTTTCCGTTGTTTCCGGCATATCCTGAATAACTTCAAAGGTTTTCATCATACCCTTACCCTTGATTTTACATTCAATTGGCTCAGTAAACTTAAACCTTGTTCCCTTAAGCTCTTCCTTAAGGTTTTCGGTAATTCTTATGGCACCAGGATTTGCGGCACTTTCCATTCGGCTTGCTACGTTTACTGTGTCGCCCCAAACGTCATAAATAAACTTGTGTGTACCAATTACACCGGCAGTTACCGGACCGTTGTTAAGACCAATTCTTATATTAAACTTGATGTCTGCAGTTTCATTATATTTTGCAAGGTCCTTGTACATTCCCATGGCAAATTCAATCATGATTTCGGCATGCCTTTCATTTGCTTCAGGAACACCGCAGGCTGCCATGTAGGCATCTCCAATTGTCTTGATTTTTTCTACGCCCATGCTCTTGGCACGCTCATCAAACAAAGTAAACAGCTGGTTTAAGGCATGTACAATTTCTTTAGCAGTGTGACCGCTTGAAATTGTAGTAAAGCCTACAATATCCGAGAACAGCAGCGTAACGTTTTCAAAGTATTCACCAAAAGATTTGTTTCCGGTTGTTTCCTTGAGTTTGTCTGCAATTTTATCCGGCAAAATAGAACGCAACAGGTTATCTGATTTAATCTTTTCTTTTTCAAGGTCGGCGGTGCGCAGTTTAACCAGAGATTCAAGACGGATGTTTTCCTCTTTGATTTTCTTTTCGCGGTGACGGAAGTATCCAAAGGCTGAGCCAACCAGAACGATTATAAGTACTACCCAGAAGCCTGCACGCTGGTACAGATACGGCTTTTGCCACAGGAACATTACCTCGTCGTTGTCAGATTGTATACCGGCTGCGTTAATGGCATAAACTTCGAACGAATGTTTTCCCGGAGTAATGTTTGTATAAGAAACTACACGGTTCATATCCGGAGTAGAAAATCCTACATCGAAATTGGTAAGCATATGAGAGAACATAATTCGTTCCGGAGCATCAAAGCTTAAGCCTGTAAACTTAATGTCAATTCGCTTGGTGCCAGGCTTAAGAACAAACATATCGTCCGTGGCCTTGTACTCTACGTTGTCTACAAGGATTGATTCAATTTGAATTAAAGGCGTAACGTTTGCTTCGTTGGTTCTGAGCGGGTCATAAATTGCAATGCCGTCTACCATTGTAAACCACAGGCGACCCTTGGAATCTATAATGGAACGCGCTGTAGAGGTTGGTCCGTCTGAATCAAGACCGTCGTTCTTGCTGTAGTATTTTGTATTTACAGCTTTTGTTTTTTCTTCAACAAAAGCTTCAAGCTCGTTTTTGGCAATGGAAGCAATACCGTGGTTATTGGTTATCCAGGCATCTCCGTTTGCATCAAACAGAATCTGGAAAACCGAGTTTGTTCCAAGTCCGTTTTCAGAATTAAGGGAAATTGCATTAAAACGGGTGTTCTTTGTTGAATCAAAATCCAGTATTCTTGTAACACCACTTCCTGTACAAATCCAGTAATTGTTGTCTTTATCCTGATTAATCTTAAAAATTACGTTACCCGCAATACCATAGGCCGAAGTAATGTGAGAAAATACCTCTTCGTCTTTTAAAAGGAAAATACCGCCGCCGTCTGTACCTACCCAGACAACTCCATGTGTATCCTTGTAAATGGCCATTACATATTCGGTTTCAAGTCCTTCGGCCTGACGTATGTTATTGATTGTTCCGTCTGCATGAATAATGCTAAGTCCTGTTGTTGTACCAACGTAGTATTCGTCTTTAGCAGTTTGAACTGCAACACGGACCTTATCGCCTACAAGACCATTGTCTGTAGACCAGTTTTTTATTGTCTTTGTTTTTCCGTCATAAAGAATCTGACCGGGCTTTGTATAGCAGCTTATTAAAAGCTTTCCGTCTTCAAGAGCCTGCACATGGCGTACTCTAAGGCCCTTTGTATATTCTGTAAGCTCATTTGTTTCAAGCTCATCATCTACATAGCAGAAAACACCCGAGTCGGTTCCAGCCCACACTTTTCCATCCGGGGTTTCATCAATTGCATTTACGGTAATTCCAAGACGGCTCAGCTTGAATTTACCATGGGTCATTTTACCAATGCCGTTGCGGTCTGTTGCAAACCATATGTTGTCTTCGCGGTCCTGAATGATTCTGTTTATGTTTGAACCAATAAGTTCTGCGGAACCCTTGTATTCTATGAATTCTCCCTTGGAATAAACGGCAATACCCTTTTCGGTTCCAAACCAGATGTCTCCGTTTTTATCCTGAAGAATTGCACAGGTTGGAATGTTATCAAGAAAAGTGTTGGTAGTAATGTTTGTGGCAACACCGTTTTCCATACGGCAAATGCCCTTGTCTCCAAGACCAATCCAAAAAACATTGTCCTTATCCTGGAAAATTGCAGTTGCAAAGTAGCGGCCAAATTTTTCAAATTCCAGAAGCGGACGGAATACACCATTTGTAAAAAGGAAGAAGCCGTTTTCGTTGGAAATTGTAAGCCAGATACGTCCTACGTTATCGCAGAAAATATGAGAAGCAATTACACCGCTGGCAGTAGTTCCCGGTGCAAACTGAGGTGAAAGCAGCTTTCCATCCGGAGTAAGATAAACTACACCACCGGCAGTTCCAATCCAGATATTTCCGCTTTTGTCTTCGCAAAGAGCACGAATAGAATTATTTGGAAGACCGTCTGCAAGGGTATAAAGCTTGTTACCCGATTTTGAAATTTTTTGAAGACCTTCGTCGTTGGATCCAAGCCAGATGTCGCCGCGCGAATCCTGGATTATTACACGCACCGAAACAATACTGTAATCACTGTCTAAGGATCTGTTGATCGAAGTAAAGGCAACGCCATCAAAACGAACAAGACCTTCGTAGGTTCCTATGTTGATGTAGCCGTCATTTGTCTGATAAATATCGTTTGCTGTAGTTCCGGAAAGAGTACCAAAGGCATTCCACGACTGATATACATAATTGTCAAAAAATCCGTTTTGTGAAAAGCAAGGAAGGATGAGAAAAAATGCTATCAAACTTACAATAAAACACTTTCGCATACTAGTATATCCATTTTAACGGATTTTTGTATAAAAGCAAATTTATTTTTTGTGGATTGCCACTTACTCTACAGTTACCGACTTAGCTAAATTCCTTGGTTTGTCCGGGTCGTTTCCGCGCTGAACGGCGCAGTAGTAGGCAAAAAGCTGGGCCGGGATAATAGAAAGCATGGAAATAAACGACTCATCTGTTGCCGGAATGCTAATTACAGTGTCTGCGCTTTCGCCAAAGCTGCCGGTGTCGTCCTGAGTTATTACAAGAGTGGCTGCACCACGCGATTTTACCTCTACGATGTTGCTCTTGAGCTTGTCAAAAAGGGCGCGGCTTGTAGCAGTTGCAACAACCAGTGTCATGCGGTCAATAAGTGCAATTGGTCCGTGCTTAAGCTCGCCGGCCGCAAAGGCTTCGGAATGCATATAGCTTACTTCCTTGAGCTTGAGCGCACATTCAAGACTGGTTGCGCTATCAAACTGGCGGCCAATGTAGAAAACCTTTTCCTTATTAAAGTTGCGCGATGCAAACTTCTGAACGTCCGCCTGGTTATCCAGAATGGTCTGTGCCTTTTCCGGAATGGTTTCAAGCTCGTCAAGCAGGCTGCGGTAGGTTGCGTCGTCAAGGTTTCCGCGCAGCTTGGCCATTTTAAGTGCAAGGAGGCACAGACACATAAGCTGAGTTGTATAAGCCTTGGTAGAAGCAACTGCAATTTCCGGGCCGGCCCAGGTGTAAATAACATCGTCGGCTTCGCGGCTAACAGTTGAACCAACGCAGTTTGTAATGGCAATGATATGTGCACCAGCCTGCTTTGCAAGACGAAGAGCCGCAAGAGTGTCGGCAGTTTCACCGGACTGGCTTATTACAATAAAGATGTCGTTTTTATAAAGAATAGGGTCTCGGTATCGGAACTCGCTGGCAAAATCAACAACAACCGGAATGCGTGCAAGCTTTTCAAAGGCATACTTTGCAACAGCGCCCGCATGGTAAGCAGTACCACAGGCAGTAATTACTACGCGGCCGGCATTTTTCCAGTCGTCGCCAAAGCTTACTTCATCAAACTTAATGTCCACGTTTTTGTTGTTTTCCTTTACAAGGCGTGGACGCAGAGTATCGTTCAAAGCCTTTGGCTGCTCGTAAATTTCCTTGAGCATAAAGTGAGCATAGCCGCCCTTTTCTGCAGAAGAAATATCCCAGTCTACGTGATATGGCTCTTTGATAACCTTTTCGCCTTCATCAGTAAACAAGTCTACGTGGTCTTCGTAAAGAACTGCAAGCTCCTTCTGGTCAAGGAAGTAAACATCACGGGTGTATTCCAAAACAGCAGGAACGTCGCTGGCAATAAAGTTTTCATCCTTACCAAGACCAATGATGAGCGGACTTTCCTTGCGTGCGGCAATAAGACGGTCCGGATAATCCTTGCATACAACACCAAGAGCGTAGCTTCCTTCCAGCTTGTGAATAGCCTTAAGGATTGCGCTAAAAAGGTCCATGGTCTGCTCGTAGTAATAGTTTACAAGGTGAGCAATAACTTCGGTATCTGTCTGACTGCGGAAAACAATTCCCTGAGCCTGGAGCCAGCTTTTAAGCTCCATATAGTTTTCGATAATTCCGTTATGAACAATTGCAATGGAACCACTTACGTTTGTCTGCGGGTGTGCGTTGATGTCGCTTGGTTCTCCGTGAGTCGCCCAGCGTGTGTGCCCTATTCCAAGAGAGCCCTTGATTGTCTCGTCGGCAATTTTTTCTTCCAGAAACTTAAGCGCACCCTTTGTCTTGCGTACAACAATGTCATCGCCGTCAAAAACCGCAATTCCCGCACTGTCATAGCCACGGTACTCAAGCTTTTTAAGCGCATTGATAAGAACAGGTGTCGCTTCCTTCTGTCCAATATAGCCAACGATTCCACACATATTTTTCTCCCTGAATTTAATAATGAGGGGGAAAGCCTTCCCCCTGGGTTCAGCCCGAGGGTCTTCACCACACCCCTTTCGCCTAGGGGCTCCGCCCCTAAAACCCCTCATTTAAAAAAAACGGAACTCTCCCTAAAGAATTCCGTCCTTAAAATTCATCTATATAAAAAATATATCAAAAACACTGCTTTTGTACTAGTATATTAAACAGAAACCTGAGGAAAATCAACTTATTCCCAACCAAATGTGGCCGGAGGCTTGTTTGTAGCGTCAAAATATAACGCGTCTACAAATGGTAACGCTGCTATTTTGTGAACTATTGTCTGCAAAAGCTCCTCGTCCAGCATGGCAAAACGTGCGGTCATTACATCTTCCGAAACTACAGGGCGCAGAACAAAGGTTGAATGATCCGGCGCACTTGCATAAGGCAGGATGATTGTAAGGTGCTGGAAGATTTTGTCATACCAGCCCGATTTATGCAGCTCTGTAAGCACGATGTTGTCTACCTCGCGCAGCTGGTCCAGGCGTTCCTTTGTTGTATAGCCCTGCTGAATCTTTAAGTCGCTGTCGGCAATTTTTGGATTCTGGTAAAGCTTTACGCAGGTGCGGTTGATGTACTTTGCACTGTTTGTAATTGTACTGGAGCAGGCCTCCAGCTTTTCACGCTTGCCCGGGAAGTGGTAGAAGCCGTCTTTTGCGGGCCCTTCGAGATTGACTTGTGGTCCCTGAGGCTCTCGAAGGGCCGCTTCATCATCAAACGTCAATAGTGCCGGAAACCTGTATGTTCTAAAATCACCCTGCACACCAACCGAGCGTACAGGCAGAATGCTTCGTTTAAGGCCGGCACTGCATTTTTCGCAGAACATGTCCAAGGTAATGCCGTCCAGCTCCTTCTGAGCAAGTTCAATTTCTTCTTTATCCTTGTCGGTAAGTTCTCCGTCACTGCACAAAACGTTTATGCTAAGTCCTGGACCCGGGAAAGGATGGCGCATAACCAGCTCATCAGGAAGCCCAAGCTTGCGGCCAATGGCACGAACCTCGTCCTTGTAAAGGTCGCGTACAGGTTCAATAATCATGCCGCGGGCAATAAGGTCCTGAATGCCCTGCACTCTGTTATGGTGAGTTTTGATTGTATGAGAGTTTTTAGTTCCGCCCGACTCGATGATATCCGGGTAGAGTGTGCCCTGTGCGAGCATCCAGTTTTCCGGATCAAGGTGCTGGGCTTCTACAACGCGGTCGCGCACGGTAATAAAGTTTTCGCCGACAGCCATGCGTTTTTTCTGAGGATCAGTGAGCCCCGCAATTGCCTGCAGAAAGCTCTGGCTTGCATCCTCGGTAATAAAATTGGTCATGCCAAACTTTTTGTAAGCAGCGGCAACATTTGCACTTTCGTTTTTGCGCATAAAGCCGTTGTCTATATGTAAGCCAAGCACGCGGTCCTGTCCCAGCGCCTTGTTAAGCAGGGCAAAAGTAATTGTAGAATCTACACCACCGCTAAGGAAAAGCAGGACGTTTTTGTCGCCGGTTTCTTTTTTAATATTATCCAGAATGAACTGGAGCACAGTATCCTGATCCCAGTTTTTTTCCATTCCGCAAAAGTCTGCAAAGTTCTGGAAAATCTGATTTCCGCAAGGCGTATCCTTTACCTCGCAGTGAAACTGAAGTGAAAAGCGTTTTTTACTAAGGTTCTGAGTTGCCGCAAAAGGACAGTCCTTGGTGGAGCCCACGGTTTCAAAGCCTTCTCCAAGCTCCAAAACTCCATCCTGATGGCTCATCCACACCTGCTGGTCACCGTCAATATTTTTAAAAAGCGGACATTTTGCAGCAGCGCCGTTCATTCCGTCGGCAAACTTAAGGGTAGCAAATCCAAACTCGCCGACAGGAGCCTTGCCAACCTTGCCGTTGTAGCCGGTCTGAACAATATAGTGACCGTAGCAAAGTCCAAGAATAGGAACATCCAGCTGTAAAATCTGTGAATTAAATTCCGGAGCATCATCATCATAAACCGACGAAGGACCTCCCGAAAAAACAACACCGCGCGCATTTTCAAAAGCCTCAAGGCTTGCTGTAGGCAGTGCAATTTCTGAATAGTAGCCGAGCATACGGAACCGCTTGGCAATAAGGTGGGCATATTGTGAACCAAAGTCCAGTACTACGATTTTTTCGCGTTTCATAGAATAATTATAATGAATTATCCACTTCGTTTTCAATGCGTTTGACAAAACTTTCGCCCCAAAAATCTTCAAGGATTTTGTGCGCCTGGTCTCGTATATCCGGATGAACTGCCCGTCGAAGCTGTTCAAGATTATTTTTGAGGTAGCCTACAGCATAACCTGTAATTGCCTTAATTTCTTCGGCGGAAAGTGGGCTGGTACCCGTAAGCTCCTTCTGCTCCTGCTCCCAGGAAAAAATAGTTGTAAAAACCGATGCTACCGAACAGCACTGCTCCCAGCGTTCAATACTGGTGATAATAACTTTGGAAGAAATGCCGCTGGAAGTACAATAATTGTAAACCGTATGGTCTATGCCAATATATGAGACCGCAAGCCTGGTTATAAAAAATGAAATAAGAAAATCTTCGGCAAGGATGCAGTATACATCGGGAATAAACTCCAGCGCATCCAGAAAAACCTCGCGGCGGATGAGCTTGGCCCAGAGAAAGCAGGAAATTTTATGCTCCATAAAAGCGGCTGTAAAAATGTTGTGACCGGTAATTTTTTCGTAAGAAATGGTTCCGCGGATTTTACCCGGAAAATGAGGCTGTCCCTCCTGGTCCAGTTCAAAGGTTTGGGCATTACCCTGAATGATATCCGGGGCTTCGTTCTGTCCCTGAATTTGTTCTGCAAGCATTTGCAATGCATCCGGCGGAAGATAATCGTCACTGTCCAGCATAAAGATGTATTCCCCGTGAGCCGCATAAACAAGGTCCTTGCGTGTAACTACAATACCCTTATTTGTGTCATGCTCAAGGTATTCCACATGATTTTTGCGATGATTTTTTTTAAGCTGCTTATTAAAAGCTTTGACTATTTTTTTACAGTCGTTCCCCTCATTATCCTGACCCGGACTGCAATCATTGAGAATAACAATCTCAAAATTACCAAACGTCTGCCCCACCACACTGTCTAAACAGCGCCGCAGGACAGGCTCCGTGTTGTAAACCGGGATACAGACGGAAATGAGAGGCGTTGGCATAGAATGTTAATCGTCCCAGGAGAACCCAGAAACACCAATATTTTGGATAGTTGCACCCTGTAATATATCCAGATCTGTTACTTGAGTATAATCTATACATTTTTTATCAAGATCAAAGGTTGTAACTCTTGAAAGCCATCTTTTTACCTTATAACTATTCTGCCCATCGTTTTCATACGGATACATTCCTTCTTCAAAAATGACAAGCTTTCGTTTATAAACTGCAAGAAGTTTCTTTGGTCCTGTAAAAGCAGTTATATCATAAGCATTTGATACATAATGTGAATTACCCTCACAATCAGGACTAAGAATATTTGGTGTAGATGTTTGCCTTCCATATGTTCCAACAAAGTTCAAATTCAAATCAAATTCTACAACAGCACCTGTTGATATTATGTCATCCTTATCTGCAGAGGAAGAATGTAAATAGGTATTTTCATCTAAAAGGAAATAAACTGAATTATTATCAATATATATATCCTGTACATTAAGCGCTGCATATTTGAAAAGATTTGTTGTCCAGCCTATTACAACATAAGGAGTATAATAATCAAATAAAACTACATCATCACCTTCTTTCTGCAGAATATATTCAAAATCACAACTCTTCTCAATGCCATCAGAAACAGCCTGTAATTTGTATTTTTGAATTATCTGCCCCCTGGTGCTGTCTTTATAAACCAAAATCATAGTATCTCCGGAAACAGCAAAGGCCTGTATAGATGATACGTCAAAATCCTGATTTTCAGCTGTAAAAGAAACGGTTGCATAAGGAAGAGGTGTTGTATCTTCGCTTAATTTACAAATGTAAAATTTAGTATAATATTGAGTCTCTAACCACAAATCTGCATATATCAATGCATATGATTGTTCATCTTTATCTGTATATAAAGATATAACATTCTGTACTTCATTGTATAATTCAATGCCAGATTCTTTATTCCATCCAAATTGTATTATATCACCAAGAGAAGTAGAATCCTCTGTTAAAGAGGAATAATCACAATAATATAATTCATCATAATTTAATGAATACACATCTCCGCTTCCATTAAATGTATAAGCATCTTTGCCCACTTTTAGTTTTGGTGAAGAAGATGAATTTCCTGGACGGTTTAATAACTTATCCTTTATTAGAACTTTATCCATTGATCCTCTGGAAATCATAAAGAATAAATCCTGATTCAACAAACCGTCTGTATCAACTTCTTTCCAACCGGCATAAAGAGTTCTATTCGTAATCTTGTAAACACCATCGTTGTAGGGTACTTGTTGGGAAACAAATTTTTGCTCCATTGGGACTGCAGGAAACAGCCCAAGCGCAGCAGCCTCTTGGGAATCATACCAGCCGGTAAAAAGATAGCCAGGACGAATAAGATCTGGATTAGTCTCATTGTTTCCATAGCCCGGTAAGTGAGCAACTCCACCATCAAACCAAACTGTTTTGTCCTGCAGACCGGTTACATTACCACACTGTAAATCAAGAATGAGCTTTGATTTGCCATCGGTTTGAAGACCTGTACTTGTAAGGCCTGGATATACAGTTGCTAAATCTGTGTATTGAAGATTTTCAGGATTTGGGTCATTCTTATCAAGAGGATCAACCGTAAAATAATATACTCCTGGGGCAATTCCAGTAACTACAAAGGTAGAATAAACTGAAACACCCTCTGTATCTGGCACTTCATAATAAACGTCTTCGTCAGATTCATCATCAAACTCTATAACGCCTTCTGTTGTACTGGCATCTTCTAAATAGTTATCTAATGGAATAAGTTTAACATACGGTCTTTCATCTGCTACTCCAGGCATAGTAAATTTAATACTTCCCGGTGCGTTTCCAGAAATTTTAAGTATAAGATAAAAATAGGTTTCTGCGCCACCAACTGTAAAGTCTGTAGTGCCATAAAGCTTAGAATCTACATTTGGAATCTGGCCGGTAATGGTTATTGTCCAGCGGCCTTTAGAAAGAGAAATAATGCTCAAATATGAAGAAAGCCATACTATATCACCTGTCTGGGTAATATTTTTGCTGCTGTCTTCTTTGTTTGTAAGCTTTACGGTAAATGTAAAATTTTTAAGTGCTTCATTTACTGAATCAAGACCAATGTTACGTGAGCTTTCTTTGAGTGTTATGTTTTTTCCATCAAGCTCAAGCAAAAAGCTTACCTGGGCTTGCTCGTCGTCAAGCTTTGTTTTTAATCCGTTGTTGCAGGAAGAAAGACAGATTAAAGTTATTGCTGCTATTAAAATTGTAAATATTTTTTTCATTCTGTTTCTCCTTACAATCCTTTGTATACTACTGTTTTATATTTGCCTGTGTAGGAATGCTTGGCGATGATGAAGAGGCTGTTGCGACCTGAGAAGAAGCTACTAACTGGCGCTGGATCCTCATATTCATCATTTGCAGTTAATATTATTTCATCCTCATCAAATATAATCATATATGAACTATTCATACCTGCCGTACATGTTGGATTTTCCAAATCCACAACACCTGCCCAGTCACCCATTGATGTATATTCCGGATTTGGACTGTATTCCACTCTCACAAACTCATACATAGAATCCACCGGCGTAATAACAATTTCATTATCTTCATATTTATTTGCAACCATTATCTCCAGCGGTTCGCTATCCTCAAGCTCAATTGTAAAGGCTCCACCAGCGTAGAAGCCATCAGTCTGTTCCATTTCGATGGTAACGGAGTTTTTGCCGGCTTTGATGGTAACAGGTTCGGCGGTCTTGCCTTCGTACTTGAGCTTACGATAGCGGTCGGCAGAAAAGACATAGTTCATTTCGTACATCAGGCTTTCTTTCATACCAGAAAACTCCGGATAGCTTGCAAGCAGGTTTTCAATTGCTTTATTCATCTCGGATTCATATTGGTTATCAATAGCAAAAGAAAGTTCAACCAGAACTTCTACTGTGCTGCCAACAGGGATTCTTTTTAATTCAATCTTTACATCATCTTCTTCATCACCATTTTCACCGCTGGCTGCGTGGTGATCAGACTTTGCAAACATAGAAGGTGTAATCTGCTGTGTACCGGTTCCATTATAATCGCCGCTAAGTGTGAGAGAAACGTTTGCAGCAAAATGTTTATCCATTACTTTCTGAAGCTCTTGTTCAAGCAGGGCTCTGAAACCTTCATAGGTCAAAGGCACAGAAGTTCCATCTCCTTCTGCTACGTCTCTGCTCATGAGCTGTCTTGTCAACTCCGAAGCATTAAGGCTGATAGAACCTGTAATTGCAGAATTTTGGCCACAGGATACAAAAAGCATAGCTGCCACAACAATAGCCGTGAACGCTGTAAATAAACCTAGTCTCTTTTTCATAGAGCCCCCATTAAACAAACTATAATATAGTAATTTTACTAGTACGTCCCCTTAGCGTCAATATAATAATAAGCGATATTATTTCCGGTAGGGCAACAAATCAAAATCACCAATTCATAAAATACCAGCCTGTAATACCGGTAAATCTTTTTAATAAATGATTTTTTTTCATTTTTTTCGGTTTTTTTCTCAAATTTTTGTAATAAGTCCCAAATTTTTTCCATATTAACTATAGGAAAAATTTATTTTACATAGATTCGGTTTTTGGCTTGGGTATTGTATTCAGATTGATTAAAGGAGAATTTTTATGAAACAGAAAAAAGAAAAAGCGTTTGATAAGGAATGGAAAAAGGCAACGCTTGCTAACAATTTTATTTTTTACAAGGTTATGCGCCACCATCAGGATGCCTGTAAACAGTTGCTGGAAATGCTGCTAAAAATAAAAATCAGGAAAATGGAAATGCACAACGAGGAGACAATCGATTTAGATCACGACAAAAAAGGAATAAGGCTTGATGTGTTTGTAAAAGAAGCCAGAAGAATGCATGATATTGAACTGCAGGTAGTGAATACAAAAGAACTTCCAAAAAGGGCAAGATATTATGCAGGACTTATGGCTCTTGACTCATTAAAAGACGGTGAACCTTATAAGAATCTAAGGGATTCCCATGTTATATTTATTTGTATGAAAGACGTTTTTAAAACGGGGCTTCCTGTATATACTTTTGAAAATATCTGCCAAGAAAACGGAAAGACAAAACTTAACGACCGTGATTTTAAACACTTTTTTATTGCACCAACTTGTGCTAAAATAATTGAAGATAAGGAGCTTAAGGCTTTTTTTGAGCTTCTTGTTTCGAACAAGTCGGGTAGTACATACACTTCTACTTTGAAAAAGTATGTAGATGATGCAAAACAGAATATGCAGTGGAGGCATCAGTATATGACATATTTAAGACAAAGGAACTATGATTTAGAAGAAGGCAGACAAAAAGGTCGCAACGAAAAAGCGATAGAAGATGCATTGGTCCTTGTTAAAGAATTTAATATTTCTCCCGAAGAAGCTGCAAAAAAAATGAATGCCTCGATTGAAAAAGTTAAAGAATTAGCAGTGGAATTTAATCAATAAAGAATAAATATGGAAAACAACAAATATCTGTAACTACATAAAAAGACATTCAACACGCAAGGCAAAGACTTCAAATTAAGTCGCAAAATAAAATTTTGAAAATACAAAAGCTCATGTTATACTTTAATAAAATAAAAATTCTGGAGAAGTATATATGAAAAAGTTTGGAACATTTCTTTTCTGGCTGTTGTATTTTTATTAAACACAAGTTGTACCCTTATATTTAAGGGTAATGGTAACAATAGTTCTGGCAATAATGATAACCTAAGTGCAGACGCTCTTGTTAATTATAATTTCAAAATATCTAATTTTCCTTATGATTCTTCTGGCCTTGTAGTTATGGTTCAATCCAAATTAGGAGACAACGAAATTGTCGAAGATTTGGGAATAATAACAAAAACAGATAAAAATGCATACATCCAGAAAACCGTCAAGCTTCCAAACAAGCCCGATTCTTTATATATCTTCTTTGTCGACCGGGATAATAATCCAAAATACTCTTTAAAAGTTGTTAAAGAGGAAGTATATGATGCTTCAAAAGATTTGTATGATATAAACGGATGGTACAATATCTATTACAAAGGCTACTATTTTAGATACGATCCTTTCTGTGGTGCGGGAGAAGGAAATATACGCGAACTTGAATTAGATAAACAGTACGAATATAAATGGAGAGAAGAACCTTATCTTCTTTTTTCTTTAACAGGAATGAACGGAAAAAAATTATTTATACAACTGGAAGAAAATAAAAACATAGAACTTTACTATTCTACAAGTATGGAAGATATCCTGACTTATAACGGCAGAAGGGCGTATGATAATCCTTATTCGTATAACTGTGAAACAGATGTTGTATATTTTATGTTAAGGCCTGGATATTATGATTATTCTTCTGATGAACATAAAGCTACAGGAAAGATTAAGTTTTTAGATTATGAGGATGCAATATCCGGATGCCTTCAAATAAAAAAATCATTACTTGCTTCTGATGGAAAAATCTATGCATCTGGATCAACATGGGATGAAACCTCTGATTCAATTCTTTATTGTTTTGACCCTGCTTTAGGAAAGAAGACAATTATCCAGGATTTTGGAGACTATAACTCAATAGGAAATATTTCTGAAATTGAAGAAGGCTTTTTATATGTTGCTCATGGTTCTAACATAAGTAAAGTTAATATTTCAACTAAAGCCGTATCTAATTTTGTACAGGATTTACCTATTCGCCCGAAAGAAATTGTTGATTATAAATATAATTTGCTTTTTGTTTCGGGAAAGGGCAATAATTCCTCAAGCGATTATATCTGTTTAGTTTCTAAAACAGACGGCTCTTTTAAAAATGTAGATTCTTATAAATTCGAAAACAATCCCTCTTTCTTTGATATACATTGTGGCTCTGCTCACAATGTTGAATATGATGCAGATGATGACATTTTCTTTTATAACACTTTAGGAAGTCCACAAGACATCTGTTTCTTAAAAATACTTAATCCAAACCAAGCTAATCCAACTTACTATACCGAAGATTCTCAATATCATACTGAGCACGATATATCTAATCCAACCAGAATTTTCATTAAAGAGTCTGCCAATCATTATCAAATTATTTCCGGTGCAGGAGAATTATTTAATATTGATTTAACCGAACTTGATAAAGGAAATATTAATATAAAAAATGGAACAGACTACACTGATTATGTGGCAGCTATTAAAGACTGGTGTGTTTATGAGGATAATCTTGTAAGGCCTTATGATGATTGTTATATAACACAAGACTATATTTACTATTTACAAATTTCAGAATCAAAAACTATTGTAGAAAAAAGCTCAAAAGCAGATCCTTTGAATGTAATTCAGTCAGAAGAATACACTAATGAAAAAGGTATTTCTTTCTATAAGCTTGGAAACAAATTGTACCTGCTTTCAAATGATACCAGATCAATTATTGGAGCAAGAAATCTGCCTATTTACTTACACGAAATCACTTTCTAACCCGCAGGTATTCGGGGCACAAGGCTTAGACACTTTTAAATAAGTTTGAATTTATCCATTTTTTGTGATATAATGATTTTATATGGATACTAAATTCAAAGTAAATCAGAAGGTCGTATATCCGAGTCAGGGTGTGGGCGTTGTAACAGAAATTTTCGAGAAAAAATTTAAGGACGAGATGAATCTTTATTATAAGATTTACATCGAAGCGTCTGACATGATTGTTATGGTTCCTGTTGCAAAGGCTCAGGAATTGGGAATCCGCCAGATTGTAACTGCTAAGGAAGCAGAGGAAGCCCTGAATCTTCTTTCGGATGATTTTGAACCAATTACTTCTGACTGGAAGCTGCGTTACCAGATGAACCTGGATCTGCTCAAAAAAGGAACTGTAAAGGATATTGCAACTATTGTGCGTTGTCTTTATAACCGCAGCAAGGTAAAGGAGCTTCCTATTCTTGAACGCAAGCTCTACGATTCTGCAAAAAAACTTTTAGAGGACGAAATCTCTTTTGCTCTTGGAAAACCTGCCAAGGATATAGAAGCTGCCATTCACACAAAGCTTGAACCTCCTGGAGCAGCTCCTCGAATCAAGCATACTCCTCAGTTTGAAGAAGATGAGGATGATGATTTGATGGATGACGTAAACGAAAAGTCCCGCGATTCTGATGATGATATGGACGATGACGATAATTCATCTGAAGACATGGATGATTCAGGAGATTTTGACGAGGATGACGATTCGTTCTAATTCCCAAAACGGTGACACGCAGACTGCAACCGTTGCCGTTATCATAACTGCCGCCGGTTCTTCTACAAGAATGGGCGGCACTAAAAAAGAATACCTGCCGCTCGGCAAGGGTACTGTACTTTCCCAATGCATTAAAGCTTTTATGGATGCTTCCGGCAATAAGGAGCATCCTTTTAATATTTCCAGGATTGTTATTACTGTTCCGACCAGTGGCACCGACAAGGCAAAACAAGCTGCCAGTCCTGCCCACTGTCCCATTGCAATTGATTATGTTGAAGGCGGCTCCACAAGACAGCTTTCTGTTTTGAACGCGCTTGAACATATAAAAAAATCGGGTGACACCGCCGCTTATGTTTTGATTCACGACGGGGCGCGGCCTTTTGTTACAACTGAATTAATTCAAGAGGTTTTGCAGGCCACACAAAAATACGAGGCTGCAACACCGGGCATAACCCCCACAGACACAATCAAGGGGCTGGATGACGACGGTTTTATTGTAACGCATCTTGTACGCAGTACGCTCACGGCTGTTCAGACTCCGCAGGGCTTTGCCTTTGAAAGGCTTTATGACGCACACAAAAAGGCACAGACGGACGGACACGAATATACCGATGACAGCGAGATTTGGGGAAAGTACTGCGGTAAGGTTAAGCTGGTAACGGGTGACGTTAGCAATGCAAAGGTGACATTTACGGGGGATATAGAAAGATGGATTGCCACGGGCCCTTCGTTGCACTCAGGGTCCTCGCAATGACGATGATACAGGAGGCTTTTGATGATAAGAGTTGGACTTGGATATGACATTCACAGACTCATTGACGGGCGACGCCTTTTGCTTGGCGGCATAGAGCTTCCTTTTGACAAGGGCGAAGACGGCCACTCCGACGGCGATGTTCTTTTTCATGCAATTGCCGATGCCGTGCTTGGTGCAAGCGGACTTGGCGACATAGGCTCCTTTTTCCCGCCGGAAGAACCGCAATGGAAGGACGCCGATTCTGCAAAGCTCCTCAAAACTGTTATTCAGAAAGTCTATGACGAAGGCTGGAAAATAGAAAACCTGGACTGCGTAATAGGCCTTGAAAAACCAAAGTTTATTCCGTACCGCCAGAGCGTCATCAACTCAATAGCAGGCGTACTTGGCATAGATCCGTCGCAGGTGTTTGTTAAAGCAAAAACCGGTGAGAAGCTCCCACCGGTTGGTACTAGCGAGGCCGTGGAAGCAACTGTTGTGTGCCTCCTTAGCCGCTAAGTTTTTTTTATAAGTTTTTCTTACTCCGGAATCTCAAGAATAAGCTCTACTTCTCCTTCGGCCAGGTTCATCTTGGAAGCAATTTCCTTGTTTGACCAGCCTTTGCGCTTTAAGGTGCGGACCATTTCGCGAACCTTTGGAGAAAGAACGTCGTTGGCGCTCTTTACCTTCTTGCTGTCTTCGGCAGAAACCGCGCGTACAAGCTCCAGCTTTTTGTCGGCTTCTTCCTGAACCTTTGAAAGGTCTACCATAACCTTTTTGATTCCGGTGTTTGCAGAATTAAGCTCGCCCATTCGCTTTTCGGTATCGGCAAGAATATTATCAAGATTCATTACTCTGTTTGCAGCCTCGGTAATCTTTGGTCCGTTCTGCAGCAGGCGGTCAACATTTGTCTGAACAGCCTTTATTTCATTTGGCAAAGAAGTAATCTGGCGTTCGCAGTCTGCAATTCTCTGTTCAATATTCTTGAGGTTTGCAAACGAGGTATCTACATCCTTGAAAATGCGGTTGAGCATTTCGTCCTTCTTTTCCAGACGTTCATACTGCTGTGCAACAAGGTCCAGCTTGTCGGAGTAGTCGCGTACTGCAACCTCCATGGAACCAATGTCATCGGTGGTTGTATTAAGGCTCTGGATTCTTTCGTCAATTGTATTGGACAATGCAAACATCTGGCCAAACTTCTGCTCAAGTGCTGTAACGCGCTGCTTCTGCTGTTCAATTTCTTCGAGCTTGCGTTTCATTTCATCGTTCATGCGCAGGATTTCGCTGTACTGCTTTTGTAAATCCTCTGCGGTGTCTGTAAACGAATCGAGCTTTTCAAAGCGGTTGTTAAGGTCGTCCATGTTTTCGTCCAGCTGACGTTTCATGGCATCGGCGCGTTCATACATTTTGATATTTGCACTGATTGCCTGCAGCTCCTTGGTAAGCTCGCCCATGCGAACCTGCATATCATTTGCGTCGTTCTGCATCTTAAGTACAAACTGTGCCTGATTAGTTCTGTTCTGTTCAGAGGCAGTCTGAATATCCTTTTTGAGCTGAGCCAGACTCTGTGCAGAATCGTTGTTCTGTTCACGCACACGCTCTTCGGTATCGTTGAGCATCTTGGTGTAGGTTTCGTTGAGCTGAGCAATAATCTGCTCCGAACGCTCCTCGTATTCTTTAACCGAAGCTTCTGTTTTATTCTGCAGCGACTCAATCTTATCATTAAGCTCGTTCTGCTGATCCTGAATACCTGCGGCATAAGAAAGCATGTCCTGGCTAACCTTGTCGCGGGCTTCGTTAAGGCTGTCCTGTGAGCTTGCCTTAAAGGCATCGAGCTCCTGCTGGAATACATCGTTGGCTCCGTCAAGCTGTGAACGCAGCTGCTGCTTCCAGGTATTAAATTCTGCAAGGGCCGCATCAATTGAAGAGTTACCTGTTTCCTGGCGTTCCTGGAGTGACTCTTCAAACGACTTAAGGTCTGCCAAAAGCTCATCCTGTACACGCTTGAGGTTAGCCTGAACCTGACTCACTGTTCGATCAAGCTCGGTCTTAAGCTCCTTGTCTGTACTTGTAGAAAGTGCAGAAATCTTCTGTCGGGTTTCTTCCTGGAATTCTCCAAAGGTATCCTGAATCTCTGCAATGTTTGATTCCATTCCAAGCTTTGTCTTTTCTACAGAGTCTGCAAGCTTTTGATACTGATCAACTGTTCTGGCATTAATTGCATCAAGCTCGGTCTTGAGCTCTTCCTGGTAATGCTGCTCAATATCCTTGCGCGAAGCATCAAAGGTGTTTTTAAGAGAAGCCAGCTTGGTGTCCATCTCAAGCTTCCAGCCGGAAAGTGCAGATTCCATTTCGTTGTTGGAGGTCTGAATGTTGTCGCTAAAGGCTTTTTCAAAGGCTTCGAGTTTAGAGCTCATGCTGCCGGTTGCAGTTGCCTTAAGCTCATCCAGAGACTTGTCAATTTCGTGCAGACGGGTTTCAATTGTTTCGGAATCCTGCTTAATCTGTGTAGAAAATTCTTCGTGACGCTTCTGCTGGTCCCTGGTAAATTCATCAAAGTCGCCAAGCACGCGGGACTGAACCTCCTGCATTGCAGAACGAAGGCTCTTTTCCAGAGTGTCTACATCGGCACCACTGTTTTCAATCTGAGTGAGCTTGTGTTCAATATCCTTTTTGTATGAGCAAAGCTGTTCATCAATTCCTTCAAGAATATTAAGATGCTTCTGCTCGCTTTCGGCAACAGAACGCTTAACAGAATCGGCAATGTACTTGTTCATGTTGTTAAGCTTAATTTCTGTGTCGGTCTTAAAGTCTTCAATTTCTTTTACAATATCCTTAACCTTTGCCTCAAGCTCAGGCTGCAACTCGTTGGCACGTGTATTTGCAGCACTGCATTCCTTTTGCAAATCGGCAATGGCTGTTTCGGCCTCGTGAATTGAATTGCTTGACTGCAGAGAAATGTTCCTGATTTTTTCTGTGATGCTTGATTCCAAAGAATCTATCTTTTGCTGAATAAGACCTTCGTACTCGTCTACCTTTTGAGTTACTGCATCATTAAAGCTGTCAAGCGCTTCTTTTTCCTTCTGGTCTGCACTGGCAAGAGCGTCGCGGTAAAGACTGGAATAGCGTTCCTGCATAGCCTTGATTTCTTCGTCCAGCTCCGACTGAATTGTTTCCAGGCTCTTTGAATTTCCATCAACATCATGCTTAAGGAATTCGGTTGTCTCATTACACTTTTTAATGCTTTCTTCCAGAGACATTCTGATTTCGGCAAGCTTCTGCTTGTAGTCTTCATCAAGCGCATTGAGGCGTTCGCCAAATACCTTCTGAAGTCCTTCCTCCTGGGTACCATAGCGTTCGGTAAGCTCCTGAATATTTGATTCCAGGGCAGCGGTCTTGCTTTCGTATTCGCTTTCTACAGTAGAAAGTCTGCTGCCAATATCTGTCTTGAACTCATTAAGGTCATGACTGTATTCATTCTGAAGTCCGTTAATCTGTTCCTTGCACTCATCTGTAAATTCAGAAATTTCTGTAGTAACACTGTTTTCAAGGCTTTCGATTTTACCGGTGCTTTCTTCTCTGATTCTGTCAATCTCTGCCTTAACACCGTTTTCAAGGTCAATGATTTTTCCTGTGCTTTCCTGTGCCAGGCGTGTAATTGCAGTTTCGTATTCTTCCTTGAGTCTCTGATGCTCAGCAACAAACGATTCATTAAACTCGTTGATTTTCTTGTTGTTTACGGCAGTTGCAGTGTCAAAGGATTTGGTGTAATCATTTTTGAGCTTGGTGATGTCGGCATTAATTCTGGCTTCTATGTCAGAAATTTCCTTGTCGCCCTTGGCTCCGATTGAACCCAGCTGACTGTCATATTTCTGAGAGATTTTTGCAACGGCTTCATCATACTTGGCCGAAAGATTCTGATAGTCTGTGTCGTACTTTTGATTGAGTGTGCTGTAGCTTTCTTCGTAGCGCTCGCTTATTTTTTCAAAGTCGCTCTTGCACTTCTGGTCTATGCGTGTAAAGTCGCTGTTAAACTGAGTTTCGAGCTTGGTAATAATTCCTTCGTTTTTGCCTGCTATAGAATCCAGCTGCTCGTTGTACTTGTCGTGAAGCTCCTGAACCTTTTGTGTGTAGTTGTTCGAAAGCTTTTCTATGCTCTGCTGGAAGTTGTCGTTCATCTTTGTAAGGTCGGCCTTTACCTGAGCAACAAGCTTGGTTTCGGAATCCTTGAAGGACTGAGTCATCTTGGAATCCAGCTGTTCGTTCTGTGCCTTGAGCTCTGCGATGTAGCGCTCTGAACGTTCGGTTGCCTGCTGGCTCAAATGGTCAAAGGCTGTATTTTCCAGAGACTCTGCCTTGGCTGCAGCCTGATTGTAGGCATCCTGAATCTGCTGCTTGATTTTTGCAAGAGCTTCCTCGGCCTCTGTCTGAGACTTGCGGATTTCGCCTGCAATTTTGTTTGCATAGTTTTTGTATTCATCAAGGAGGGTAGTTCCAACAGCCTTAAGCTGCTCTTCGTTTTCCTGAGAAAAATGCTCCGAAATCTGCGGGATTTTTTTGTCTATGTTGTCTACGGTCTGCTGCTGCTTGTCCAGACGGTCGTTGAGCTTGTTTACAATGGTGCTTTCCTTCTGGATGCGCAAAAGGTTTTCTTCTACCTGTCCTGTCATTTCGTCCAGGTCGTTCAAAAGTGAAGAATAGCTGTTGATTTTGTCTTCTATGTGCTGAACCGATTTTATGCTTTCGTCCAGGGTTTTGATTTTCTGGTTGAATTCCTCCTGCTGCTTTCCAAGAAGCTTTACGGCGGCATTTGCCTGGGTCTGGCGTGAATCAAATTCTGCAATCAGAATATTAAAACGCTTTTCCAGCTCCTTAAAGGAATCATCCATGTCTTTTTTGCGGGCATCTGCATAATGCTTTACGCGCTCCATGGCATTATTTTTCTTGTCCATTTCATGAAAATAAATTGAAATGCCCAGAGATATTACAGAAGCAATGAGTATTGAAATTACGATTTCCACTTTTTTTCCCCACCCAATTTTATTACTACCCCGCGTTATACGGAGATTGTTTTATTGAAATAGAATTTTTTCCAGCTGCAGATAATCCCAGAAGGTAATGTCTGCAACCTTCGAACGGCTCCCCAACCGTCCCTTGATTTTTGGAATGAACCAGGCAGTTTTCATTCCTATGGAGGCTGGCGTTACAACATCGTAAGCGTGACTGTTTCCAACATAAAGAATGCGTTCTGCAGGTACCCCAAGCTTTTCTGCAAGCACTGTAAAAGGCTTTACAGAAGGTTTAAGCGCACCAATATCTTCGGTTCCTAAAATAACGTCACAGCCGGCTTTGATCCCCCATATTTCCCCTTTTTGTTCCGGAGGAAAGTCCGAAAGCAGCGCTATTTTTTTTCCTTCCTGCCTGAGCCGTTGAATGAACTCAGGCGCATGTCTGCAAGCTTTAATTCTGGCAAAGTATTTTTTGAGGCCGGAATAAACAATTTTATCCAGCTGTGCCCAGGCCTGTTCCGCTGTAACGGAAAGCTTTTTTGCAAGCAGCTCGTTTTGAACTGCAAGAAGATCCGGGTAGCCCTGCTCGTTCTGCGGGTTGGCCCTAAGCTCCTTTCTTACCTGGTTATACTTTCTGAAAAAACGCAGATTTACAAGATAGTGCGGAAAAACCCTTGCAAAAAAGTCTTTGTTTCTGTAC
The DNA here is from genome assembly GCA_017616165.1 of Treponema sp. Lineage (GTDB taxonomy): Bacteria > Spirochaetota > Spirochaetia > Treponematales > Treponemataceae > Treponema_D. Next base: position 35,830 of record JAFZYR010000015.1, on the reverse strand, counting down.
AAGGTTCCGTCAATATCAAACGCCACCGCGTCTATTTCACCCAAATTTAAAGTACACACATTTTATTATACTATATTATTGAAAATAAGTCATTCTTTTTTTGCGTCATTGCGGGCCCGCAGTCCCACTGTCCTTGCGAGCAAAGTCCCCTCGTCATTGCGAGCGAAGTCCCCTCGTCATTGCGAGCGAAGCGCGGCAATCCACAACTCCTATCTATACAAAGCCCGTTTATTAATGTATAATTATTCATTATATTTGCATAAATATTCACTTTTTGGAGGCGCTTTATGAGCGACATAAAATTTATTGACGGCGGTGTGTGCGCACCTCAGGGCTTTACAGCAAACGGTATGCGCGTGGGCATTAAGGCAAGCCGCAAGATAAACGACACGGCATTGGTTTATTCACAAGCTCCCTGCAACGCAGCAGGTGTTTTTACAAAAAACCGTGTAAAGTCAGAAAGCGTTAAGCTTACCCAGAAGCACCTTGCAGACGGAAAGGCTCAGGCCGCAATTGAAATAAGCGGAAATGCAAATACCTGTACAGGCCCTCAGGGCGCAGAAAATGCCTTGCGCATGGCAAAGGCAGCTGCCGGAGCACTTGGAATTAAAACAGAAGACGTAATGGTTTATTCAACCGGCGTTATTGGCGCTCAGTTTGATGTAACCAAGGTTGAAAATAATATACAGACGCTCAAGGACGGGCTTTGCAAAAAGGGTCACGAAGAAGCACGCGTTGCAATTATGACTACAGATACTCATTACAAGGAGTGCGCCGTTGAGTTCACAGTGGGCGGAAAGCTCTGCCGCATGGGAACAATGTGCAAGGGCTCGGGAATGATTCACATCAATATGGGAACCATGCTCAGCTTTATTACAACAGACTGCGCAATTTCTTCTGCAATGCTGGACAAGGCGCTGCACAGCTCCATCGAAGGAACCTACAACTGCGTTAGTGTAGATGGCGATACTTCTACAAACGACACTCTCATCATCATGGCAAACGGACTTGCCGGAAACAGCGAAATTACTGCAGAGGGCCCGGACTACGATGAGTTCCTCAAAGCGCTCAACAAAATGAATACGGTAATGGCAAAAAAGATAGCTGCCGACGGTGAAGGCGCCACACGACTTGTAGAATGCAATGTTCACGGAGCTGCCACTGTTGAAAGTGCACGCGCTCTTGCAAAGGAAATAATCTGTTCTTCGCTTGTAAAGGCCGCAATGTTTGGAGCCGACGCAAACTTTGGACGCTTCCTTTGTGCCATGGGTTACAGCCCTATTGAATTTGATCCTGAAAAAACAAGCATCTGGTTTACAAGTAAAGCAGGAGCCAACCGATATTTTGAAAACTACGACGACTTTGAAGTTCACGGAGACAATGTTGTTCAGGTTTACAAGGACGGCGTTCCTATGGACTTTGACGAAGAGCTTGCTAAAAAAATCATGTCTGAACAGGCAGTAGAAATTCTTGTTCAGTGCGGCGAAGGAAATGCCAGTGGAACTGCGTGGGGTTGCGACCTTACGTATGACTATGTTAAAATTAATGGAGATTACAGGACCTAGGCGGTCCCTGAGGCTCTCGAAGGGCCTGGAGTAGATATGAATAATGAAGATTTAACAACAGAACAGTGGTCAGAAGTCCTTGTTCAGGCACTGCCATATTTTAAGAACTGGTGCGGCAAGGTTGTCGTTGTAAAATACGGCGGCAATGCCATGCTCAACGAAGAACTCAAAATGGCCGTTATGGAAGACATTGTACTTTTGAATACAATCGGAATTAAGGTTGTACTGGTACATGGCGGCGGCCCTGAAATTAATCATATGCTCGAGCGCGTTGGCAAGGAAAGCAAGTTTGTAGACGGCCTGCGCTATACCGATGGCGAAACCATGGAAATTGTTCAGATGGTTTTAACCGGAAAATTGAACAAGGATATTGTAGGCATTCTGCTTCAAAAGGGCGGCAAGGCAGTTGGTCTTAGCGGTGTAGATTCAGGTCTGCTCCGTGCAAAGAAAACCGAAAAAGACCTGGGCTTTGTTGGAGAGGTTACCGAGGTTCATCCGGAAATTTTAACCTCACTTTTGGACGAAGGCTTTATCCCGGTTGTTTCTACAGTTGCACTTGGCGAACAGGGTGACGATGCTCGCTACAACATTAATGCCGACACTGCTGCTGCCAAAATTGCAGTTGCTTTACACGCAGAAAAATTTGTTCAGCTTACAAACGTTCCTGGAATCCTTCGCAACATAGACGATCCTTCAACCCTCATTAAGCGCATAGAAAGAACTGCAATAGGCTCGCTCAAGGCAACCGGCATTCTTTCGGGCGGCATGATTCCAAAAATTGACTGCTGCGAAGTAGCCCTTGCCGGTGGAGTTCCACGCACTCATATTATAGACGGACGTGTTCCACATTCGCTGCTCATAGAAATGTTCAGCGACCGCGGAATTGGTACAATGATATATTAGGAATTAAGCTTATGAAAAAACTGATTCTGGCCCTGGCTGCCCTTACACTCCTTTTGGGAAATGTCTTTTGTCAGGACATCGAAAAGGAAAAAACTCTTACGGTAGATGCGGCATACTATCCTATGTCCAATTTTGTTACAGGGCCGACTCATTTTGCTCCTTTGACCGGACCTTACAGCGGAATAGAAGCCCGTGCAACCGGTTCGTTGAGCTATAAGATTCCAACCCCGCTTGGAGATCACTGGCTTTTGTCTTCGGCCAATCTGAACATCAAAATTAATCTTGAGGTTTCGCCTGTTTCCATTTCTCCGGAAACCAGAATCAGCTTTACACCGCTTCCTTTCCTTGTTTTTGAAACCGGAGCCAAGCTTGGAACCGGCTGGAATTTTGGCGGCATACACGGCATGGCAATTTACAACGGTTCGGACAACTACATAAACTTAAAAACCTTTACCAACTGGTTTACAAAATTTTATGTACAGGGAACCTTCCAGTTTGATACCGGAGCTATTTTCGAAGGCGACTGGACTCATTTTCAGATTATGTATACCTACCAGGCTTACTACTCTGCCCTTTCGGGTGTGAAAAACGGCGAGGTATGGAAGTGGCAGAGCTCGGGCAACAGAGCCAACGGCTGGCAGAACTACCAGAGCCTTATTCTTGCTTACCAGATGCCGCTTGTGTTGAGCCGTGTTGGAGTTATGAGCGAGCTTGAAGGTCACTACAAGGCTTCGGATTATGACCAGGCTAAGTATGGAAAATTCAACGGTTCATTTAAGACTATAAGCATAAGTCCGCTCATGCAGTTTGCCTTTGGCGAAAATCACACACTTGCAGTTCTGTTCGGTTTTTCAAGCAGACGAAGCTTTGTAGAAGAGCACACAGACACAATGCTTGAGCCATGCCTTACCTATGCAGGCAGAGAATGGTTCTTTAACCGCATTGCCTTTAGCTGGACTATGACATTCTAATTATCAAATCTGCAACAGTCTGGGCTTCTGTCTGATCGTGGGTTACCATGATGGCAGTAAAGCCCAGTTTTTTTTGCTGTTCACGTAACCACCCGGCCATGCGATGACGAAGCTCTGTGTCCAGTGCAGAAAAAGGCTCATCCAGAAGAACAAGCTTTGGCTGTGTGATAAGAGTTCTTGCAAGAGCAACGCGCTGTTTTTCACCGCCGCTTAAGGTTTGAGGCATGCGGTTTTCAAAGCCGGCCAAATCAAATTGCTTTATATATTCTGCCGCAAGAGCGCGTGCCTGCTTTTTTTTCATTCCCTGCGAAACAAGTCCATAGGCAACATTATCACCAACACTAAGATGATTAAACAAGGCACCGGACTGGAAGACCATGCCTATTCCGCGTCTGGCAGGAGGCAGAGCCTCTATGCGCTCCCCGTCAAGCTCAATCATCAGCGGTCCACGATCCGAGTGTGGTCCCTGTGCCGAGAGGGGTCCCTGAGGCTCCTCTGTCCTGAGCTTGTCGAAGGGTCGAAGGGCCCTGTCATTCTGCTCCAGCCCTGCAATAATATTGAGCACGGTAGACTTTCCGCAGCCGCTTGGACCAAGCAGGCAGGTCATTGTGCCCTTTTCGCATTCAAGAGAAAACTCTATGGTTTTTGACTCCCAGGTTTTGTGGATGTTTTTTACTATAAAATAACTCATATATCTTTCTCCTCGTCATTGCGAGCCGTAGGCGTGGCAATCCACGTTTATAAATGCCTGCTTATTTATGGATTGCCGCGTCGCTTTGCTCCTCGCAATGACAGCAGTCCCGCCAATAAAATCATCACCACCGCACAGGCACAAGCCTGATTAAACCGGAACGCACCGGCAAGGCGGTAGGTATACAGTGCGAGCGTAGAAAAATTTGGAATGGCCAGCACAAGCGGTAGCGTTGCATCTCCAATGCTCATGGCAAAGCAATAGCAAAAGGCTGTAAGCATAACGCTGCGGCACGACGGTAAATAAAAACGCAGGGCACAATCAAGCTTTCCACACGACAGCATTAACGCTGCGTTCTGTATGTCATCGGTTAGCTGGTTCATACCGTTCTGCACCTGCTTGTAGGCAACAGGCCAGTACAAAAGCGTCTGGCACACAACTAACGAAAAAACACTGCCGCCAAAAATCAGCGCCAGCACCCAGCCCATAACCACAGACGAAATTGCCATTGGCAAAAGCGGGAGCAGCTGCAAAACAATTTTTCCCTGCAGGCGCTTTATGCGCACAAACACAGAATAAACAAAGGCAAGGACACAGCAAAGCAGCGCCGTGCAAACTCCTGTGCCCAAGGAATTTCCAAAGGACTTCCAGAAGGTTTTATTTGTAAAAAGCGAAGTAAACTGCGCAAGACTTACAGTTTCTACATTCTGCTGTTTACGCGTAAAGGCACTGACCAGAACACCAACGCCAGGGCCAGCAAAAAACAGCAGGATCAAAGCGGCAAGCACTACGAAAAATGCAACCTCCAGGGCGCGTCGTGCAAGTGGGCTAAAAGCACTTTTTCCAATCGGGCATTTTTCTCTGGCGGTAAAGGACAGCCCTTCTACCCCAACCTGATTTTTGCGCACCACATAGCTGTATAAAAACACAACCGACAATGCACTCAGGGTTTCTATCACTGCAATTTTTGCACCGGCTCCCATTTCAAGTGTTGTGCGAACACTGTGATAAAGCTCAACCTCGAGCGTTGTAGTTCCCGGCGGAGAAAAAAGCAGCACAATCATAAAGCTGAAAAAACAGAAAAGAAAAACTGGAATGCAGGCAGCACCAATTGCACCAGACAAGCGTGGAAGTGTCACAGTAAAAAACACGCGGCCTTCACCGGCACCCAAAAGCCTTGCAGCATTTTCGGTTTGAGGCGGAAGCCGTTCCCACGCATCATTTACAATTCTTGTTACCAAAGGAAAATTATAAAAGCCCTGGGCAATTACCACACCCGCTGTTGTGTACAAAAAAATGAGCCCTTCAAAATGCCCGCCCGCAGCCAGAGCAATTGACTTAAGCCAGCCGCTTACAATTCCGTTTACGCCAAAAAAGCTTACGTAACCAAGAGCAATTATGAGCGGCGGTACACACAAAGGAACAATGCCTGCCGCAAGCAAAAGCCTGCGCCCCGCAAAGGAACGGCGTGCCGTAAAAAAAGCAGCACCCACTCCGACTACAGCAGCAATCAGAGTTGAGAGGATGGCGGTTTCTAGTGTGTATAAAAAAATGTGGATTGCCACGCTTCGCTCGCAATGACGGTTATTCTATTGTCTTAGGAACAGGAGCGGCGGCAGCATAACTTGCCGGCAGCTCTACGTTTTTGTTTGCAGGGAACATCCACTGGGTAAGCGGAATAAGGCTCTGTGCCTCGTCGCTTATAAGAAAGTCCATAAACTTTTTGGCACCCTCCAAGTTTGGAGCACCCTTTACAATTGCGGCGCCTTCAACCTGCATAACGTGACCGTCGGTAAACACAAGGGCCTTGTACTGATCGCCTTCGCCATATTCAACATGGTAGGCTGGACTTGTTGTATAGCTTATGCACAAAGGAGCTTCGCCGTCAGTGAACATTCCGTAGCCTACACTCCAGCTTGGTGCAACAGTAAGAATAGACGACTTGATGCGTGCAAAATAATCATCTGCCTTGTCCTTATAAGCAGCCTTTATCCATTCTTCATAACCAACGCCAACAGTACTTGTCTTGGCATCCATAACGATTATCTTTTTTGAATATTCAGGCTTAGTCAAATCTTCAAGACAGGTTGGAGCCGGCAGTCCGCTCAACGAATCAAAAATAAAAGCAAAGTGGCTGTAATCATAAGGAGTAAGGTACTGCTTTTTAGCACCTGCGCCATTGAGCTTTGCAGTCAACTCTGCAGGAATAAGAGTGTCTGCACCGGCAGGCTTGTAGTCTGCAAGCACACCGCTTTTAAGAGCCTTCTGTGCAGAATAATTGTCCAGTCCTACAAGAACATCGGCAACAGGCTTTTTCTTTTCCAGAATTGCCCTGGCCAGAATCTGACCGCCTTCTCCAATATCTGCATAGGTTACCTTGATTCCAGTCTTCTGTTCAAAAAGACGCGCAATCTCTGGCCCCGCACCCCATTCACCGCTGAATGAATCATAAGTGTAAACTACTACCTCGTTTGCACGAGCCGCATTTTTTTTGGAAGCACTGGTAAGCACTCCAAAAACCAAAACTGTTGTGATTGTTAAAAGAAAGATTTTCGCAAATTTATTGCGCATAAAATTTCCTCCGCCGGCATTATCCGGATCAGGTTTTGAGGGTATGTTCTCAGCCTGTCCCGCCCAACGAGCAGCACAAGCACCCCTTTAGAATTTAGAGTATCTTAATGAAAATGAAGGGAATAGTAAATAGGGGCTGATGCCCCTAAACCCAGAAATCTAATAATCACACCACATGGAACCATCTGCAACATTTATTGTGTAATAACGTTCCCTGTTAAAATAATTTGACCCTGTAAATGTTATACTTGTTACATTACCATACCTGTCCTGATGACTAAAAGATGTTGCAAAAGAAAGCGATCCAAAGCCCGAATATTTCACATACCCTGAAGTATAAGCACCATTTCTTGTATTAAAACCATAACCTTGAGAATTATTGCCATCAATACTAACAGCCATAGCATTGAATTTTTCTCCAGAGCTAGCCGAGTATCCGGGATGATACAATCTTACATAAAAACAGTTTTCTTCCCATTGTGCTTCAAACCAACAATCTCCAATAATTGTTGCGGTTTCTCCTCCATAATAAATCGAACCTCCTTCCTTCCATCCACAGAATGTATAACCAGGTTTAGATAAACTATTGAAGATGGTTATTTCTGCACCATAGCCTTTAACTGTATAGCTGGAATAAACATAATTTCCATCAACAAATACTATATCATACTCTGGAAGTTCCCAATAAGCAGAAAGAGTTGTATCTTCTGTAATAGTTATAGAATCTCCATCAAAACATATTCCTTCATTCGCACCTACCATCCAGTATTTGAATAACCATTTTCCTGAACCACCTGTATAATACCTGTAAAGCCCAAGTTGTTTTATTGTTTTTAATGTTACGGTAGCACCTGTATCTTCTGTTCCTGGTGCGCTTTGCGTAGTAGTAGTTATTTCTCCACCACAAGCAGCAAAAGTAATAGTATATGTAACTTCTTTATCCCAAATTGCAAAAAGTTCTATATCTGAATTCACTGTAATGCTTGAAGTATTAGCATAGTCAATTTCTCGTGAGCCTGCATTAAATGCCCAGCCTTTAAACTTATAACCTGAACGACTTGCTTTTAGTACTTTATAATTCGTTAAGTTACGGGTAAGATCACCTGTAATTGTTTCTCCCGTTACAGTTTGAGAAGAAGTTTCTATGGTTCCTTCATTAGCATTAAAAGTAATTGTATATGTTGCAGTATAAGACCAGACCGCATATAAAACGGTATCTTCTGTTATCGTAATCTTCTGACCATCAGTAAACTCTACAGCCCCAGCATTACTGGTTGTTGCCCAGCCTTTGAAATTAAATCCTTCCCTTTCAATAACCAGATTATCCTTTGATACAAGTGATACCTGAATATCACCTTCTATTGTTTCTCCAGAATATGCTTGAGAACCATTTTCTATACTTCCTCCATTTGCATCATAGGTAATGGTATATTCGGTAATGTATCCCCATACAGCATATAAGGTTGTGATACCGTCATTTTGAAAGTAACCTCTATCTTCATAGGCGATTTCATTAGAATCAGCAGATATAGACCATCCTTCGAATATAAACCCCTCTCTAGAAACTCCCAAATCCTGGGCATTAGGAAGAAACATATCTATATTCTCCAATCCAAGAATTGTTGGAGTTTGTATTTCTCCTCCATTTGCATCAAGAGTAATATCAAAATAATTTACAATCTTGCACTTATAAACACACTCTAATTCCCAGGTTGAACCTTCAAATGGTCGATAAATATTTCCATCACGCCCAGGAACATAATCAGCACCATATGCATACATACTCGCATAGTATTTATTCAAAAGTATGTAATCACCATCTATACCGCCATATTCTAATTCACACTCCCGATATTGTCTTATTGGGGCATCTACCCTGGCAGAAAGCAACCTGTAAATTTCATCCTCATCGGTGTAAAATTTTTCGAGAAAATTTAATCGTATTTTCCCGTCCCTATTTATTTCTGAAAAAACCGGATCATCTGTTGATCCATAATGAAATGAGTGTATCGTATCTTCGCTGAATAAATAATAATTTGTTCCTTCGGCTAAAGGATCAGAAAATGATCCTTGTGTTATATTTCCTTCGGAATCAACTTCCTTATAATAATGAGTTTCTTCATAGCACACGAGACATTTATCCACCAGATTTTTAAATCCAGATACAGGATCGGTAACAGGAATTGTCGGATCTGGATTGTTGTTATTGGTATTGTTATCATCATTTGTTATTACAGGCTGGTGTGAACAAGAAAAAAAGATAAGAATAACAGAAAAAATAATAAATTTACAAAAGATTGTTCTAATTTTACACATAGAAACCTCCTGATTATTGAAAGACAATAATAAACTACGAACGAACTTTAGAAGATTTCACTTTTGCTTTATAAGACTATATTGATATGTTTTTTGAATATATTTATAAGTAGGTATTTGAAAATTACATTTATATTATACCATGTAAAAGACAATAAGAAAAGAAAAAAAGGAGCTGCGTATGGAATTATTTAATCTCCAGCAAAGTACAAATCCTATTTAAGCGTGTGTAAATTGCAAATTTGTAAAATTCACACGTAAATAATAAGGGCAAGCACTTTTTAATGCTTGCCCTTTTTTGTTGCAACGACGCTGATGAACTACAGTAACTTAAACTCTAAGCCGAGGCCACCGTAGATGGTTTTGCGGCCGGTTTCGAAGGTTGTGTATTTTACACCGGAATTGATGTCGCCAACCTTAACTTCATTATCTTTCTTAGAGAATTCTGTAATATAGCGGCCAGAAAGAACAATACCAAGATGATCTGTAAGGTAGAACTTAAAGTCTGCACCGCAAATAAGGCCAGGCTTAAACTGATCTTTTTCGGCGGTTTTGATATCGCTTAAAGAATTAAGCTGGATAGAGAAGTTTGGTCCAACACCAAAACCAAGAGTCAGCTTCCACAAGTCAAGATTGAGCCATACCATAGGTGCAAGATCAAGAGTTGCAACATCATACCTAATTGGTTCATAATCTTCATTTGCCTTTTTAGCTACAAAATCTACGTGACTTGTAATATAGTTTGCTTCTGCCTGAATACCGAGGCCTCCAAACAAAGCAAAGTTTCCGTAAATTCCAAAACCATAATCAAAAGACTGGTCCTGTTTTGCTTCCTGGAAATTTGTTTTGAAATCTTCATTAAGATTAAGATTTCTTCCCAAAATACCACGTGCACCAAATTCCAAATCCAGTGCAAAGGTAGCACTAACCATAAAAACGGCTGCAACAGCCATAGCAATAATCTTCTTCATAGTCAAATCTCCTCCATGTAAAAAAGATTCATTATATTAAACGTTTCTGCAACCACAAGGTTACAAATACTTTTTTATTGCATCAAGCAGCTGAGAATATTCGGTAAAAGCCGGATATTGTGGATAATCCTTTATGATTTTTTCGGTAGAACGGAACAAAAAGCCTGCCTTTGAAGCCTGAATCATGGCAAGGTCATTAAAACTGTCGCCGCTGGCAATGGTTTCAAAGCCGCAAGACTGCAGGGCACGTACTGTAGTAAGTTTACTCTGCGGACAGCGCATTTTGTAGCCGGTAATTTCGCCGTTAGGGCCTACAACAAGTTCATTGCAGAAAATTGTTGGCCAGCCAAGCTTTTCCATAAGAGGTTTTGCAAACTGACTAAAGGTATCGCTCAAAATGAGCACCTGGCCTAGAGAACGAAGCTCGTCCAGAAACTCCTTTGCACCAGGCAGAGGGTCTATTTTTGCTATTGTATTCTGAATTTCTTTAAGTCCAAGGCCATGTTCTTTAAGAATTGCAAGCCTGAACTGCATAAGCTTATCATAATCGGGTTCATCGCGGGTTGTACGGCGCAGCTCCGGGATTCCTACTGCATCTGCAAAGGCAATCCAGATTTCGGGTACAAGAACCCCTTCCAGATCAAGACAGGTAACTATCATATTTTGTACTCCATACTGCCTATTATGATGTATTTACGAGGATATGTCAAAATAATGTTAAACTGAAAGGGTGCCTACTTTATTTCGTGGATGTAAACCATGTAGTCGCCTGTACTGTTTGATCCGTAAACCGAATATTGACTGTTTGCCAGCAGGTATACCTTATTATCCTTGCAGAACAACCTCTTGCCAACCTGATTTTCGTATTTTACAGAACTTATAACATCTTTTGGAGCAGAAAGGGCACATTTTTCCACAATTGCGCCTCTATCATTTGTCATGTAATAAATGTAGTCACCGGCAATATAGCAGTCTTCATAGGATTTACACAAAACTCCCTCAGGAATTGCCCAGTTAGGAGTAGCTATTGCAGTATCCAAAGTAAAGACACTTCCGTTTTTACAAAGAACCTGCAATGGGGATTCTTTGAAAATTCTAAGTAAACAATAAACTGAGTCGGAATCATATCCTGTTGTATATCCCGTTCCATTTTCAGTAATCTTCATATAATGGAATCTTGAGGTAACATGATTGGTGGTTCCTATGAAAACATCATTAGATGCAAAATAAAACAGTTCTGTTGACACAGCAATAGTATCTGTAGAATTTTCTGCTAAAATAGTTTTTGTACCATTTGCCTTGTCAATCAGATATATACAACCCGTATTACCGGTGGATTTATTATCAAACCCGGTAACAACAAACTTACCATTTTTATAATTTACCATGGTCTCGGCCATGCCGTTTAAATCATTTACAAGAGTATTCATTTGTTTTGTTGCCAGATTAAGAGTAATAATCCCACCTACACCATTTTTGGAACTTCTGTCAAAATATGAAATATACAGTGTTCCTGTATCCAGCTCTTCCACGCAATCTATATCATACGGAACAGTTGCAGCTACGCTTCGTATTAATGTATCGGGGTCAAGGCAATACAAAATATCTTTTGCCTGTGATGCAGAATTAGTTCCTGTTGCATAAAGCTTTCCATCCGAAGCCAGAATTACAGGGTCTATATTTTTATTCTGCTGTATATAAAGCCCGTTCTCAATAGCAAACGAAATATTTGTAAAGGTTATTTTTGCACTTCCCTCGTCTGTATATTTTTCTGTTCTGACCATAAAATAGGCTTCATTGCCAGAGCAGTCATATTCACTTTCTCCATTAAGAGATTCAGTCTGGTAGTTCATGAACTTTTCTTTACTATTTGCTACGTAAACTTCGACTTTTCTAGGATAGCTCTGATTCAGCTTTATTCCAATTTTTTTGTTCAAAACTCCGCTAACCTTAAACATCATAAAAGGAGCTTCTTTGGAATCAAACTCATAGGTTTTGCCAAACTCCACTGTATTCAAATGCTTTTCTGACAATGCATAGTATGGCTTGTCATAAGAAGGGTATCCGTATTCATAATAGTAATAATAGTAGCCGTCAATTGTGTAATTACGCGAACCGGTTTTATTATATTTTTCTTCTACCGGATAGTAGAATATTTCTTTCTTATCCTGATCCAGGAAAAACAGAGTTATTTTACTATAAAGCACAGGCATCTTTACTGTTTTTTCAATAACAGTATCTGCCGGGGAATCTCCAATAGTTCCAAGTTCATAATCATAATTCTTGTTATGAAGATTTACTCTGGCAACAACGGTAAGCCCTTTGGAAGCATAAGGAAGGGAAGAAATTGTAAAGGTGTAATCGGCCGGTTTTATGCCGTCAATTGAGTTGGGATCCTTGCAGGCAGCAAACATCAGGGCAACAAACAGAAACCCTGCAAAACATTTTAACAATCTTGTTTTCATACTTTTATCCTTTTTATTATAAACTTTATTATATTATCCTATACTTTTTAACATATGTCAAAATCAATGTTGATAATAAATAATTCTATGGTATAATAAAATATTCACAGGAGTCCCTTTAATGGAAGAAGCAGAATTAGACCCGGAAATTGCCGCACTTCTTGCAGGCACATCATCAAGCAGCTCAAGCGAAGTTGAATCTTCTATTTCTATCGAAGACATAGATAAAATGCCGTCAGCGGTAAATACCTTTGATATCGGCTCATCATCCTCTACTACTTCTCATGTTGGCGGAGGCGGCGGTATTCATGAAGTAAACCTTAGCCTTAAGGAATTTGCCCCTCTGGAAAAGCTTAAGAATGATACTTCCAGCGGCGTTTATGATGATCCAAAATACTACAAGACTGCCCTTACAAACGAAAATCAGTCGGCACAGCGCGTGCACCAGATTCTTTCTAAATATCTGACCTGCCAGGATCCTAAGGACCGTGCCGTTTACCGCCAGCAGATTGTTACCTGTTACTGGGAACTGCTCCGCGGAATGGCTCCAAAGATGGCAGAAATTAACCTTCCAATGCCAAAGCGCATGCTCATGAGATTTGGCGTTCTGCTTCCTTCGCTTTTTAAAGCTGAACAGAAGGACTTTTTCTCGCGAATAATTTACGAAAATAAAACCGGCGAACCAATTCTTTATGTTGACGAATGGTTTAAGGAAATTGCTTCGGGTCGTATGAAGAATTCCATGACCGATGAAAAAAAGACTCCGCAGAGAAATCTTTCTCCGGAACAGGCTGCAAGTGCAGAACAGGCACGACTTATGCAGCTGCAGTCTAAAAACTCGGGAAAGCTTCAAAGCTCGGAAAACGTTTTAAACATAAAGGAAAACGAGCGCTCCATGCTTGAGGTTGAGCTTAAGGGAAGAATAGAATCTCTTTGCCAGCATAGTCCTATTATGGGAATGGAGCCTCACCTGCAGGGACTTTCCGAAGGTCAGCGCAAGCTTTTTGCCGAAATTACAGACCTTCTGCACCGTCTTTCTAAAAACGACAAGGAGCTTTCTAAGGCTCTTGCAGAATTCCAGGAAGCAAAGGGCGTTTACGACAGCGTTCAGAACAAGATTGCAGATTCGGGTCCTGTTGTTCAGATTGATACAAGTGCAATCAACACAGAATTTGAAACTATACGCCAGATGGCAAAAATGACTATTGGTCGCCGTGGTAACCAGTTCCCTATGTTTACACGCGAATTCTATCACTGTACCGAAAACGGAACCGGAACCCGCGAAAACGTTATTGAGGTTTTGCGCTGGATTGAATCCATTGACCCGGGCTGCTTCTGCCGTATTCACAAAAATATTCCTAACCGAATTGTTCCTTATGTTTGTCTTGTTCCAACCTATGGTGACAGAGGCTTCTGCTGGGAACCGTTTGACCGCTACAACCGTGTAACAAGCCGCGGACGTATTGTTGTTCCAATGTATCCAAAGGATCTGCGCATTGCAGTTCTTACCGCCGTTGCCGATTTGCGCTGGCAGGTTGCAAAGGAAAAGGCTTCTTACTACTGGATGGAAGAAGGTCTTACCGGTCAGTACTACCAGCACTTTGACCAGGCCAAGCTCAAGGGTGATGTTAAGGAATTCTTTATTGAAGACTACATTTTATGGATGACAAAGGAAAGTACCGGTGTTCAGCGTCTGGAAAAGGATGTACGCGGTATTTTCTGGCGCAACATGCCTTTCCCAAAACCGCTTAAAGAAGATCTGCGCCGCCGCTCTCTGGTTTATGATGAGCTGTGTAAGAAGGATGCCAACCGCGAGATGTCAGACGGATATTAATACTGGATTGCCACGCTTCGCTCGCAATGACGTCATTGCGAGGACCCAGAGCGTAGCGAAGGGGACGTGGCAATCCACTACTCACCACTCAGCGCTATAACAGGATCCAGCTTGGCTGCACGGCTGGCTGGGTTCAGGCCAAAGAAAATACCTACAAACACACTGAACACAAAGGCTATGATGCAGGCATTTGTATTTATTACGTAGGCCTGTTTCTGGACGTACTCTACTGCAAGACTTATAAGTATTCCCACGACAACTCCAAAGAAGCCGCCGATGAGGGTGATGCTGGCAGATTCTACAAGGAATTGCTGCCGTATGGCGTTTGGACTTGCACCAAGGGCCTTGCGGATTCCGATTTCCTGCTTGCGCTCTGTTACTGTTACAATCATGATGTTCATAATTCCAATACCGCCTACAAGGAGGGAAATGGCGGCAATGGCACTGAGCATTGTAGAAAGTGTTGTTGTAATTGAGCTTATCTGGTCGATCATTGTCTGCATTGTAGTAACACTTACAGAGGTGTCTGTCCCGCTTAAACTTGTACAATAATCCTTGATTTTGTCTATGAGGCCGGCTGTTTTATCCTCTGAGGTTGCCTGAACCATTACAGTTGCGGCTTCTGCGTTAGGAGAAATCTTTTTGTCATAAAAGCCGCGCGGTATATAGGCCGAGCTGTTTTCCATACCAGTTGTCTGTTCTTTCAAAACGCCTATTACTTCAAAGCTGAACGAAACACGGCTTACTACAACAAGGATTTTTTTACCAACAGCGTCTCCTGCCGGGAAAAAGCTTTCTGCAGTATCGTGATTCAAAATGATTTTCTGAGTGCCTTCTTCGTTGTCGCTTACATTAAAATAGCGGCCGCCGTCTTCAAGCTCCATGCCCAGCGCCTGAAGATAGCCTGTTTCTACGGCAGAACAGTTTACGGAATTGGAGGTCTGACCATAGGTTACTGTTGCGCTAAGCGAATTTTTATACCAGATTGTCTTAATGTCTTCTACGTTTTCAAAAAGGTTGTCGCGGAAGGTGTCGTTGAACTTGATGCTTACTGCGCTTCGTCCACGCCACATGCCGCCTGAAGTAATGCTTACCATATCAAGGCCGGCAGAACCAAAGGTGTCGGCAACCTGCTTGGTAGAGCTGGAACCAATGCTTGTGATTACGATTACAGAAGCAACGCCGATGATTACACCAAGCAGCGAAAGAAAGGTTCGTGTTTTGTTGCGAACAAAATTATTAAGCGCGTTTATAAAATCTTCCCACATAAAAAAACTCCTCGTCATTGCGAGTGAAGCGAAGCAATCCGCATTTTAGATTGCCGCGCTTCGCTCGCAATGACGTTATACAATCTGACCGTCCAATATTCTGATACATCGTTTTGTTGACTCACCGATTCGCGGGTCGTGCGTTACGATGATGATGGTCGTGCCCTGCTCCTGATTGATTTTCTTAAAAAGCTCCATTACCTGTTTACCGGTTGTTGAGTCCAGCGCACCTGTAGGCTCATCGGCCAGAAGGATTTTGGGCTGTGTTATCATTGCACGGGCAATTGCAACACGCTGCTTCTGACCACCCGACAATTCGTGAGGTCTGTGCTTAAGACGGTCGCCAAGGCCTACTGCCTGGAGTGCCTCTTCTGCACGTTCTACGCGTTCACTGTGTTCTACATGTGCATACTTTAACGGAAGCATTACATTTTCAAGCACGTTCATAGAAGGAATAAGGTGATACTGCTGAAATACAAAGCCTACAGTCTGGTTTCGCAGGACTGCCAGCTCTTTTTCCGTCATCTTTGCAGTTTCTTTTCCGTTTATTTCTACTATTCCGGAGGTTGGTCGGTCCAGACAACCAATCATGTTCATACAGGTAGACTTTCCCGAGCCCGAAGGTCCCATTATGGAAAGGAATTCCCCCTGTTCAATCTGGAACGAAATGCCCCGCAAGGCATGAACCTCGCTTTCGCCCATGGAATAGGTTTTTATTACATTTTCAAGTCGAACAACAATTTCAGCCATATTTATACCCTTAAAGATCCCGAAACAAATTCGGGATGACGTGCACTAGAAAGGCATTCCACCGCCACCAAAGCTTGGCATTCCACCACCGCCGGAGCTTCCACCACTTCGACCGGAACCACCACTGCCGGAGCTGCCTCCAAAGTTAGGCATGCTGCCTCCAAAGTCAGGCATACTTCCGCCACCCTGTCTGTTTCTGTTTGCAGCAGAACCGGACTTAGGAATCTCGCCTGACTGCAAAAGCATTTCGCCGCCGCTAAGACCGCTCAAAACCTTTACATATTCTCGTCCGTACTGTTCAACCTCTACATTTATCTTCTGGCCGCCACGGGCAAGCACTACATACGCCTGACCGTCATCGTCATAGCCGATTGCATAGCGTTCAACAGTAATTGTTTCTACAGGCTCTTCAATCTGAATCTTTCCTGTGAATGAATAGTTAGGCAAAATCTCAGACGGATAATCATCAATGCGGATCTGTGCCTTTACAACAGAAGCACCACGATTTGTAAGCTCACCGATTGCAGGCCAGCCTGTTACATAACCGTTGCCCTGCTTGTCCGAAGCATTAAAATCAAGAATTACAGGAAGTCCAACCTGAAGCTTGGCAACATCTGTTTCGGCAATTTCTACCTCTGCAGTAAGGTAATCAAGATTTACAAGAGTACCAATCTTATCACCGGCCTTTACAGAGTTTCCTTCTACAGCGTTGAGCTCTACAATTACACCGTCAAAGGCAGCTACTACCTTGCGGTCTGCAATCTTTTGAACAAGTGAAACCCGCTGGGTTTCCATAAGGCTAAGGTCGCGAGGAGAACCGTTGAGCTTGGTTGTTGCCATGTTATAGTCATGCTTTTCGAGGTTATAAACCTCTTCTGAATCGTCAAGCTGAACAAGGATGTCACCCTTCTTAACCTTGTCGCCTTCTTTTACGTATATCTTCATTACAGTTCCGGCGCCAAGAGCATTTAAGGTCTGCTGCTGGGCGGCACTAACTGTTCCAGAAATTTCGATTACATTTTCGTAAACCTCTTTGTTTACTGTATAAATCTGAGTCTGGTTTGAATCCTTGTGGAGGAAGAATCTGAGTCCAATAAGAACCCCTGCAACCACCACAGCCACAATCGCAATAATGAGGATGATCTTTACGCTTTTCTTCATTTTTTTGCCGTTTTTCTTTGTCATAATATTACTCCACAAACATTGCACTAACTTCGTTGTTATATATTATCAAATCAATGTAGCCACTGATTTGTTTTACCTTTGCCTGAATTGTGCTGTTACAGGCAGAAGAATAATCTTTTTCGGAAATAAGTCCGCGATCATAATAGCTTTTCATGTTAGCTTCTACTTTTTCGTACATTTCCAGGTTTGTCTGATTGCTCTGAATATTCCACATAAGGTCTGCAAGCTTGAGCTGGCGTTCCTGCACGGTTGTTTCGTACGAAGAATAAGCTGAATCAAGCTTCATCTGCTCCTGCTCAATGGAAATTTCTTCCAGCTGTTCAGAAATCTTATTTTTCTTTGCTGTATTTGGGCTCCACGAAAGTCCGACTGTAACAGAAGGAGAGCTTTTTTCATCGGCAATTGGAACACTCACGCTGGCACTAAGATTTATTCCCTCGTAGCTGCCCGAAATGCCGGCATTTACAGAATTGCTTGCCTTGCCGTTGTTGTTGCGGTAGCTGTAGCCGCCGTTTGCTGTAAGGGTAAGCTTTGTTGAAGCATCGCGTGACATCTGATTTATTGTCTGATTCCACTCGTTGCTTTCTATGTCCTTGTATTTGCTCTTATCAAAGGAGGTTATGTCTACAGCCTCTACCAGTGTTATGTCAGTTGGAATAAGCTGTGTAAAATCTGCATCCTCAGGGATTTCAATTTCGCGGCCGCAGCTTATGTAAAAAGATTTGTAATCATTTATAAGACTGTGAACTGCTTCTTCGTAATCGCGCTGTGAAGTAAAGAGCTTTAATTCTGCCTTTATATACGAAGCCGAGTCTGCCGAATAGCCCTGAAGCTTTATTTTTTCAAACGAAACATTGTCGTCAAAAACTGTGCTTTTTTTGCTCAAAACAGAGGTAACGCTGTTCATAAGGTTGCTAAGACTTTTGTAAAAGTTCTTTTCCTTGTCCAGAGCCTTGTTAGTAAGATTGCGCTCTGCTTCCAAAACCTTGCGTTCCTGCTGCAAAAGGCTTATGTCGCGGTTTGCCTTGTTTGAAGAAATTACATCTACAGAAACTGTAGCGCTTGCACTGTCAAAGCTGGTTTTTCCGTCGGCAACACTAAGCTGGCTGTTCAGATTGAGTCCAAGGTTATTTGCCTGCGGGATTGTTGCACTTACACCAGGCTTTACGCTGAAGGAGCTTTTATCGCCAAAGGTAAAGGTCATGTCGCCGGTCTGAAGCTTAATGCTTATTCCTTTGTCGATGAGAGTGCTTTGCTGATTAAGCTTTGCTTTTTGTAATTCGAGTGCCAGATTTTTGAGGTCTGCGTCCTGTTCCAGATAAGAAGCAAGCAGCTCCTGGGTCGGGACAAGTTCTACGGCACTAAGAATCTTGACTGTAAGAAGGGCCGCAAGGGCACACAGTAGTTTTCTTTTCATAATCAATCCTTATATTAATATTTTCGCAAATTTTGGAGAAAATTCCATATACGGATTGTTATATAACGACTTGTTATGATAAGAAAATTCTTATGCTCCAGCACCCGCTAAGCTGCCGATAATGTCTGCTCCGCTTATAAACGTTGCTACAGAACTTCCGAGCGAAGAAAGAATAAATATCAAAAGTATGCGCAGGATTCGGTTTTTATAAAAACCAACAAAGGTAACGTCGTCCTGCAGGGTTTCCATGTCGCGAACCTTTGGCTTACACACCAGAGCCTGAACAATTGCAGTAACAAAGCCGCAGCCGATAAACGGACAAAGAGAAGTAATTGGTGCGCTGATGAAGGCCACAACAACAGTAACAGGATGTCCGGCCGCAAGCAAGGTAAGCACAGCCGCACAGGTTCCGTTCCACAAGATCCAGGATTTAATCATCTTGGTGCCAAGCTGGGTTCCGCCATAAACAAAGCCTGCAATAATAAGGCCGACAATTGCAACCGGAATGATCCAGCCCCAGATTTTTGCACCAACACCCTTGGCCGGTACAACATTAATTTCATCAACAGATTTTTTTATGTCGTCTGCGCCAGTTCCACCGGCAGCAATTTTTTCAAGATTTTCTACAACGCCCTCCAGGTGGCCGGCTCCAAGCACAGCTACTACGTTTTTGCCAGGAGAATCCCAGATGTGCTGTGCAAGATATACGTTGCGTTCATCAATCAAAACTTCTTTTACAACAGGCATGTATTCGGCAAGCTCGTTCATCATAGAATCCATCTCGTTTTTCTGCTTGATGTTTTCTATGTCCTGCTCTGTCATGTCTTCTTTGCTAAAGGCGCTGGAAAGAAGGGTTGCCAAAAGCTTACACTTGCCCCAGAAGGAGTTTTTTGCCCAGGCACGCTTGAGTGTTATTTGAATTTCGCGGTCTGCCATTACGGACGGAATGCCAAGCTCATCTGCAACACGCATTGCGGCAAGCATTTCGTCACCGGGATTTACGCCTACATTCTGTCCCATTCTGCGCTGGAACGAAGCAAGCACCAGATTGGCAAGGAGAAGAAAGCCTTCTCCCCTTTTAAGAACCTTAATAATATCAAGATTGCGGTATTTATCTTTATTGCGGATAGAGTCTGCTCGCTTTTCATCAAGCTCTATGGCAACGCTATCCGGCTTTAATTCTCTTATTGTGTTTTCAACCTCGGCAACACTTTCTGCAGAAACATGTGCCGTACCAACTAAAGTGATAGTCCTATCGCCAAACGAAAGAACTCTCTGCAACTGACTCATAAACCAAGTCCCCATTCTGCTATTCTGTATTCAAAGAACATCGGCGCCTGCATTGCAGTAACCTTGGCGTAATATTCTCTGGCCATATCAAGCGAGCCATTTACCTCGTTGAAAAGACCCATATAAAATAGCATTTTTCCATACTTATTTCTATCGTTTTCGCGTTCCTTGGTTATCTTGTTAACAAGCGATGTTTCTGCGTTTTTGCTGTAGTTGTCTATAAAAAGGCGGGCCATATTGTATTCCAGACTTTCGCGGTCCAGAGTTTTCATCAAAGCTTCACCGGTCTTTTTTGCAGCAGTCTTGTTTCCTTCTTTAAGATACATTGCAATGTTCATGAGCTTATAGGAATAGTTATTTGGCGCATAGCTGTAGGCCTTATCAAAAAGCTCACGGGCGTTATCGTAGTTTCCAAAGTGATATTCCAGAATTGCTGTTGATTCGTAGGCATAGTAATAATCCGGATTTGTTTCTATAACCTTGCGGTAATTATAAAGGGCAAGGTCAAATTTTTCCTGTTCATCGTAAACACCTGCAAGATAGGCATAGGCAAGGAAATAATCAGGCAGAATCTCTACAGCCTTATCCCAGTTTTTGGCAGCCTCTGTGTACTTGCCCTGGTAGCGGTAGTAGGTTCCTATATCAAGATAAAAATCGTAGTTGTCCGGATCATATAAAAGTGCATCCTGTGTAAGCTTGATTGCACGAACATAGTTCATATCCTCTGCGGCAAGCTTTCCCATAAGTGCAAGTGCTTCTGCGTTCTGAGGATTTTTATCGAGCAGGGACTGGCAGATTTCTTTTGCAAGCTTAAGGTCATCCATGTAGTAGGTCATTTTTGCATAGCCGTAAAGGGCGTCTTCATTTTCAGGCTCAGATTTGAGGGCCTTGGTATAGGCATCGCGGGCAAGCTTCCACTTGTGATTGAGGGCCTGGTCATCACCTTCCATGATATTTACCTGGGCATTATATGGATCTACGGCAAGAATAGCCTTTGATGCAGCCTTATAGGCAGAAGAATCTCCCTTGGCCTTGGCACACAAGGTCTTAATTTCAAGCGCGCTAAGATTTGAAGGATCTTTTGCAAGCACCTTGTCTGCTGTTTTGATTGCCATATCATACTGACCGTCAGAAACATAAAGAGAAGCAAGGACAATCATAAGGTCCAGGTCGTCTGCAAGCTCAGAAGGTATTTCATCAAAAAGGGCAATTGCATCCTTTACGCGACCCTGGGCAAGCAAAGCCTGAAGCTGTTTGGCAAACACAATATTTGCAGGCTCAGGAGCAACCTCCGGAACCTTTTCTACAAGCTTTTCTGGTTCTGGTGCAGGAATTGCAGGAGTTTCTACAGGTTCTTTTTCTTCCGGAGCTTGAACTGTTGTTTCTGTTTCACCCTGTGTGTCTGTAGATTTACAACAGGTTAATGTAAGCACTGCTCCAAAAAGGCACAAAATCATTCCTAAAACAAAAAAACGATTTTTCATAATATGTTCCCCTCTATAATACAACATTGAAAATTCCCCTATATTTTGCTAAACTGTAAACACCATGAACATACGGGTTATTAGAAAAGCAATAGGACTTCTGATTGTCGATTTCGTTATTATCATCGGCATTTTTATTCTTCAATTTAGGACAGATTCATCAATTCTCAAAAAAATTGGCGGCATGCAGATTTCCATGGCCAGAGCAGATTCACCGGATGCTTCTCCTGCCCTTAAAAATGAATTTGAAGTAACATACAACGGAATTACAGTTCATAGCAACCCCCAGAACGCAATAAAGCTTGTTTCAAAGGATAATTCTGTTGCAAAGGAGCTTACCCTTTTGGATTATACCGAAGAGGAACACAAGCTTACACTCCAGTTTTCTGACAACATAGACCTTATTTTTATGCTTGAACAGGATAATTCGGACTCTCCGCTTACAATTTATGCAGACGTTCCAAAGGAAGTAACCGACCTTTATGTTCCGTACAGCGTCGGCTACAGCATGAAGGTTCAGAAGGAAGAAGCAAACCGCATTGTTCTGGAAGGAAAAAAGCAGAACTGGTCGCTGCATTCAAACGAGCTTTCGGACAATTACATACATTTTACCTACGCAGACAATCTGGCTCATTATGCCATTTATGATGATACACAGAAGTTTACCTTTGACGTAATTACAGAGCTTGCCGAAGCACAGAGCAGCGCCTACGCACAGACAATTGCTTCGTTTACAAAGAACCTTCAGAATGCGTTTAAGGCTTCTTTGAACGACAATTCGTTTACCGAACAGGCCGTTGTTTCTTATATTGCTTCCATGGCAAACGAAGGAAACTACAAGCAGGCTATTGAAGAAATTCCTGCAGACTACAAGAAGAGTGCTGCACGAACATATCTTTCGGCTCCGTACCTTAACAACCTTGCCGCAAATGATACCAAGCTCGAAGCTTATATTGCGGAAAGCAACAAGGCTATCAAGAATGCTGCAAATACTCTTTCTCTGGATATATTTACTACCAGCAGCCTTGCAGAGCTTTTGTGCATTTATCCGGAGCTTTCGGTTGTACGAACAATTCTTACAAATGCCGCTGCTGCAAATACTGAGGAGTGCACTGTTGCACAGGCATCGGGAATTGTCCTGACCTTTGCCGCTCTTGCCCAGCTTAATACCGATTATGCTGCTATGCTTGCTCCTGCAATTGAAGGCTGCATCCAGAAGATTACCGAGTCCTGCTCGTACGAAAACAATGTGCTTACAATTTCCGAAAACGATACCTTTGTTTCTGTAGTTCAGGCTGTAGAAACCGGTATTGCACTTTTGAGATACGGTCAGGCAGTTGGAAATTCTACCTGCACAAAGGCCGGTCGCGTAATCATCAATTCTTATATTTCAGAAAGCTCTTCGTTTGACCTGCGAACACTTTCCACAATTTATCCTATGCTTGCTTACGACAACCAGTTCTATCCTCGCATCGTGCTTATCAATTCTTACGGAAAGGATGCAGTATGGGCCTGGACCTGTGCCAAGAGCATTGCCTATAATCTTGACGCCAAGGAGGGACTTACTCTTACAATTGACTTCCCTCTTGAGCATACACACTACGTAATCTTTAAGGGCATTCCGGCCTTTGAACAGATTTTCATTTATGACATGGCCTTCCGTACAGACCCTCGCTTTGAAACCTACAACTCTTCGGGTTATGTATACAAGACAGATTCAAAGACATTGCTGCTTAAGTCTCGCCACAAGTCTGTTCTTGAAAATGTCCGTATGTCTTATACACCTGTAGTTAAGGCAACTCCGGCTCCAGCACCAAAGCCAGCCGAAACTGAAGCAGAAACACCGGCAACAGAGGCGGCAGTAACTACAGATGGGGCACCGGCTACAGGCCCTTCGACAGGCTCAGGGACCGCAGCTTTCGGCTCAGGGACCGCAGCTTTCGGTTCAGGGACCGCAGCCTCTAACACAGAAACCGCAAATACAACAGCAGAATAAGGAAAAACTATGGCAAAAACCTTTGATGACAAGAAAATTATCTACACAATGGACCGCGTAGGCCGTGCTTACGGAACAAAAGTTGTACTTAAAGATATAAGTATTTCGTATTTTTACGGAGCAAAGATTGGTGTAATTGGACCAAACGGCTCTGGTAAATCTTCTCTTTTTAAGATTCTTGCCGGAATAGATAAGGATTACACCGGAGAAACGTCGCTTGCACCGGGCTATACAATCGGTTACCTTGAACAGGAGCCTTATCTTGAGCCTGGCAAAACCGTAATGGAAATTGTAAAGGAAGGTGTAAAACCGATTACAGACCTTCTTGCAGAATTTGATAAAATAAACGAAGCCTTTGGCGACCCGGACGCAGATTTTGACAAATTATGTGCCCGCCAGGCCGAAGTTCAGGAAAAGCTTGATGCCTGTGACGCCTGGAACCTAGATAACAATCTTGAGCTTGCCATGGAAGCCTTGCGCTGCCCTCCTCCAGAACAGGTAGTTGATGTGCTTTCCGGAGGTGAACGCCGCCGTGTTGCTTTGTGCCGCTTACTCCTTCAGCAGCCTGATATTCTGCTGCTCGACGAGCCTACAAACCATCTTGATGCCGAAACTGTAGCCTGGCTTGAAAAGCACCTTCACGACTATCCTGGAACTGTTATTGCAATTACCCACGACCGCTACTTCCTTGATGATGTTGCTGGCTGGATACTTGAGCTTGACCGCGGAGAAGGCTATCCGTTCAAGGGTAACTACTCCAGCTGGCTCGAACAGAAAAACCAGCGCCTTGCCCTTGAAAACAAGCATGAATCAGAACGCCAGAAGGAAATCCAGCGTGAGTTGGAATGGATTCACATGGGTGCAAAGGGACGCCAGGCAAAGCACAAGGAGCATATTACACGCTACAACGAGCTCATGGCTCAGGAAAGCAAAAAGCAGCTTAAGGATGCACAGATTTCGATTCCAGCAGGCCCACGTCTTGGAGGCCAGGTAATAGACATTGAAGGTCTTACAAAGTCCTTTGATGACAAGCTTCTTTTTGAAAACCTTAATGTACATATTCCTGCCGGTGCCATTGTGGGCATTGTAGGTCCAAACGGTGCTGGTAAAACAACCCTCTTTAAGATGATTGTAGATGCAGCAGGCATGGAAGGCGGAGAAAAGCCTGATAGCGGAACCATTAAAATTGGTTCAACAGTTAAGCTTGTATACGTAGACCAGATGCGCTCTACACTTGATATGAATAAAACAGTTTACGAAACCCTTGGCGGTGGCGGAGACCTTGTAAAGCTTGGTGCCGTTGACGAAAAGGGCCGTGCCCTTGAAGGTGGAGTACGCGAGGTTAATGCCCATGCTTACTGCGGCTGGTTCAACTTTGCAGGCCCGGATCAGAACAAAAAGGTAAGCGTGCTTTCGGGTGGTGAACGCAACCGTCTGAACCTTGGACTTATGCTCAAGGAAAGCGGAAACGTGCTCCTGTTTGACGAACCGACTAACGACCTTGATGTTCAGACTGTACGTGCGCTTGAAGAAGCCCTGGAAGACTTTGCAGGCTGTGCCCTGGTAGTAAGCCACGACCGCTGGTTCTTAGACCGTATCTGTACACATATTCTTGCCTTTGAAAACAATTCTGAGGTGCGTTTCTTTGAAGGAAACTGGAGCGAATACGCAGAATGGAAGCTCAAGGAATTTGGAGAAGAAGCAGGCGTGCCTAAGAGAACGGTTTATAGAAAGCTTAGCCGCTAGACCGAATCTTTATTTAATAGTGCATCGAGCGTGTACATGGCAATGAGGGCCATGCGGCATTCCAAAAAGATTTTTCCAAGCTCAGGATCAAAGTGGGTTCCAAACTCCTGCTCCATAATCTTAAAGGCTGTATCGTAATCTATAGCCTCTTTATAGCAGCGTTTTGTAACAAGAGCATCAAAGACATCGGCAAAGGCCATAATGCGTGCTTCCAGCGGAATCTGTTCGCCCTTTAAGCCTTCCGGGTAACCAGTGCCGGCCCATTTTTCGTGGTGATAGTGAGCTACGTTTATGGCAATATCCTTAAACTTTTTATCATCAACCTCGCGCAAAACCCCAGATACAATTTTTGCACCTTCGGTTGTGTGCTGCTTCATTTCGTCGTATTCTTCTTCGTTAAACCTGCCAGGCTTTTTGAGGATGGAATCGTCTACCGCAATTTTACCAAGGTCATGCATTGGGGCGGCCTTTACAACATTAAGGCAGAAGTTTTCATCCAGATTTTTGTATTCAGGATGCTTTTTGAGCTGGTCCATAAAAATACGGATTCCTTCGCTTGTACGGCGGATGTGGTCTCCGGTACTGTTGTCGCGGCTTTCTACCATGCTGGCAATTCCGGTAATGATTGAGTCCTGAATATGAATAATTTTTTGTGTCTTAGCTTCGACTTCAAGCTCAAGGCTGTGCTGGCTTCCTTCCAGATTGTCTACATACTTTTGTTGTTTTGTAACATCACGAAGCTCAATAAGATAACCAGCCTTTTTTCTGGAGCCGCGAATATGACGCACCGCACCCATGGCAGTTATGCCCGCATTTGAAATTTTGATGTCGGTTTTTTTACCCTTGTCAAAATCTTCTATCCAGCCAAGAATTGTTGCATAATACGGGCTTTGTGAATCATCAAGAAATTCATCTATCATTGCGTTGCGCAGCTCGGGTATGAGCTTAAGAACGTATTCATTGCAGCCAAGGAAATGCTTTTTGCTGTCAAAGGAAATGTATCCGTATTCCTGTCGCTGTGAATATACGTTTACAAGGTTTTCGGTCATGTCGTACATGCTGGCACGCCTGAAAATCATGAGCAAAAAGGCCAGAAGAATGATGTTTATGAACGGATAAATTTCGTAAGGAATCTTGGCTATGCGCGAAGCAATGGTAGCCGCATCTGTAGTCAGCAGAATAATCAAAAGATATTTTACGGTTCTTATTGAAATTTTGTTGCCCCTGTAAATTGCAAGCATGATGACAATGATACAGGACAGACTGTTTAGACCAATAAACAGCGGATAGATAAAATACAGGATGCCGTATTCCTTTTGAAGATGATTTGCACCGTAGTATTTTACCAGCGACATGTTTTTAAAGAAAAGGTCATTATGATCGCAGATTGCAACCAGTACCATGATGATAAACGCTACCAGGAAGAAAAAGCGTTCCAGATTGCGGTTTAGCTTTATGGCACAAATGTCGGCAATTACAAAAAACAGAAAAACAAGACTGAGTGTATTACCAATAAAATATATCTGGGTTCCGCAAAGAGCCCCTGCAAGAGACTCCGAAAACGGTACCATGGCACAGCCGTAGTTGGCAACCAGAGATGCAACAAACAAAAACATACGGTTCTGGTTATTCTTTCCCAAACGGCTTTCGTAGAAAGTAATAATTTCTAAAAGAGAAATAAATAATGCTGCCAGATATATATAAGGTAACATAAACCTTTTTTTTCCAAAAAAAAGACTGTCTGTTGAGGACAGCCTTTTTATAAAACATTGTCGGCCCTTCGAGAGCCTCAGGGACCCCATCTTTATTCAGGGACCCCCATTATTCAAGGACCCCTTTATTCAGGACCACGACAATAATATTCTTTGTAAAGGATTACTCCTTAACACCACCAATAGTCATTCCGACTACGAAGTACTTCTGAACGAATGGGTAAACAACCAGAATAGGAAGTGTTGCAATTACAGTAATAGAAGAACGGATACTGATTGGTGTAACCATGTTAGAAGAAGCTCCGGAAGATGCAGCAACCGCCATAGCGTTGGCATCATTTGCAGAAGAGCTTTGGTTTTGACTCGCTTGCAGGAACGACATCAATACGTATTGCAGCGAATGTAGTTTAGGCTTTGCCGAACAATACAGATAAGTATCAAACCAGCTGTTCCATGCATTTACGGCAGTAAACAAACATACCATGGCAATTGAAGGAACAATCAAAGGCATAATAATCTGCATAAAGATTTTGAATTCGTTTGCACCGTCAATACGTGCAGACTCAACAAAGCTGTCTGGCAAACCGTTGATATAAGTTCTTACAAGAATGAAGTTGAAGATATCAACAAGTGCCGGAATGATGTAAACTGCGTACTTGTTCAAAAGACCAAGCTTTTTGATAAGCATGTATCCAGGAATAAGACCGGCATTTACATACATAGAAATTACAAGAATAGAAGTAAGTGGTCTTCGGATAACAAATTCCTTGCGGCTCAAAGCGTAGGCAAGCATAGAAGTACAATATACGCTCAATACAGTCTGAAGAACTGTACGTGTTACCGAAATTTTACCAGCATCAAAAATTCTTGGTGTTACAAACAGGTTCTTATAGTTTGTCCAGGTAAACTTACGTGGCCAGAGCTTAATTCCACCTGTAAGGGAATCGAGACCTTCGTTGAAGGAAATAGCAATTGTGTTCCAGAAAGGATATACAGTTGCAACTACTACAAAGGCAAGAGTCAAATAAATAATTGTATCAAATACTATATTACTAATTTGTGTCTGCTTACGTGCAGCATAGTATTCATTAGTTTTGTTCAAAGCTGTTTCTGTCATATTAATCGCTCCTCACCACTTCTCTTAGCAATTGTATTAGCTATAAGGAGAAGAAGAATATTTACAATATTCTTAAAGATACCGGCAGCCGTAGCAACGCCATATCGAGACAGCTTGAAACCGTATTTCAATACATAAATATCGATTGTTTCTGCTACATCCTGGATCATACCATTCTGCAGCAAGTATGGCATTTCAAAGTTAGCATCAAGAATATGACCGGCAGACATAATCATCATGATGATGATTGTAGCCTTAATTCCCGGCAAGGTAATGTGCCAGATTTTGCGGAGACGTCCACAACCGTCAATCTGTGCAGCTTCGTACAGACAAGGATCGATAGCGGTCATTGCACCAAGATAAACGATGGTGTTCCAACCTACTTCCTTCCATACATAAGTCCAACCAATGATATGCCAGAAGTATTTCTGCGTAGCAAGCCATTGAACAGGCTGTTTTACCAGATGTAATCCCATTAATATATCATTTAAGATTCCGTCTTCAACGGAAAGAACATTCGCAACCAAACCCGTAACAATAACCCATGAAAGGAAGTGCGGGAGATATGATACAGTCTGTACAAAACGCTTAACACCAATATAGCGGACTTCATTCAAGAAAACAGCAAGAACAATTGCAGTAATGTATCCCAAAGCAGTACTTATGAGACTCATTCCTACAGTGTTTCTTAAAGAAAGAAGGAATTCCTTTTGTGTAAAAAGCTGTACAAACCATTTAAAGCCAACCCATTGCTGGTCGCCAAAACTCTTATATGGCTTGTAATCCTGGAAAGCCATTGTCCAGCCCCAGAGAGGGACATATCTGAACAAAATGATGTAGAGTACAAATGGAACAGACATAATGATAAGCATTTTCTGCTTACCCAAAAGCTTCCACTTGCTCTTTCTGTTTAAATTGATAAGTTCTGTAGTTGTAGTAGCAGCGTTATTCTGTGTTATAACCTCTGCCTTTGCTTCTACAGCTTCACTAGTTTTTTTACTTTTCATAAAAAACACCCGTCAAAAAAGAGTAAAAAAAAGTCCACAGACCTTCTGTGGACTTTTTTTTCGACAGGAGAATAGTCCTATTCCCCTGTCAGTAATTAAGTCGACACAAAGTGTCAGAACTTAACTAGTCCTGGAAACCACCGAATGCTGCAACACGAATGTCGAGCTGCTGCTGCATGAACTTGTTGTATGTTTCTGTAAGTGGCTTAAGGAGTGCACAGTATTCATCCCATGTCTTGTCGAAATCAGCTGGTTTACCCATGATCATCTGAGGGAGGTACTTGCGCTGTACTGTTTCGAATCCAGTCATAGCTACAGCTGCTTCCTCTTCAAATCCGCCGTTTTCTGCAGATGGGTTACACTGCCACATTGGATACCATCCAGCGTTCTTAGGAGCGTTAGCATCTACGAGTTCTGCGTAAGAACCTACACCGTAAGCTGCCCATACTTCGAGGTCAACTGCTTTCTGTGAAAGAGCATATTCCCAAGCGAGGTCGTCCATAGAACGTGTATATCCAGAAGCGAGAGTTCCTTCAAGTTTTGGAGCTTCTTCTCTCCAGAGGAGAGCGTAGTGGCTCTGGTTGTACTGTGGATCTTTCTGCTGGTCACGCATAGCCTGAGTTCTGTAAGCAGCACCCTTTGTACCTGTCTGTGAACCATCAGTATCGATGAGGTAATCTTCACCTTCAAATCCCCAGTAAAGAACTTTCTGGTTTTCTTCCTTAATCATTTCATCCATGAACTGAATGATCTTGATAGCCTTGTCTTCTGGACACTTTACAGTGATACCATAACCTCTCTGGAGGTTTGGAAGATCCTGGTCACGGTAGTGAGGCTTAATTGTTTCGTCAAATACAACTGGGAGAGGAACATAAGTTCTTTCATCTTTTCCAGCTGTCCAGAGTGCGTTTTCAGCGTTATCACCCATGAACTGCCATCCCTGGATGAACATACCGAGTACACGACCCTGAGAAATCTTAGCATAGTACTGATCGCGGTTGTCTGTGAAAGAAGCTGGATCGATCAAACCACGCTGGAAGTAACCGTTAGCAAGCTTGAACCATCTGTAAGCGTTTGCATCAGTAAAGTTATCTGTGTAAACATACTTACCATTTTCGAGTGTAACGTGTCCGTTACCATCGTTTGGATATCCAGCCAAGAAGTTTGGTGGGTTCCAGAGGTCAAATGCTTCCCAGTCATATGTAATGATATTGAATGGAATTGTTGGCATACCATCGATTGTTGGATACTTCTTGTAGTACTTTTCGATGAGGTCGAAGTATTCATCAATTGTCTTGATTGTTGGATATCCGAACTCTTTAAGAACTGCTTTCTGAATCCACCAAGCGTTCTGGTTGTAGTATGTTCCAGAAGGAGCACCATCAATTACACCATAGTTTGGAAGAGAGTAGATGTGTTCTACAGTGATGTTACCGTTAGCATCTTTTTCAGAGTCAATCTGAATCATCTGCTTCCATACTGAAGAATAGTGCTTCATCAGGTTTGGAGCATATTTTTCAACGAGAGGCTTGAGGTCGCGGAGACATCCAGCACCCTGGAATTTCTCTGAATCTACTTCAACCATATCAGGAAGGTCGTTAGAAGCGATAAGTACACCAATCTTCTGATCCTTATCACCTACGAGGATATCCCAAGCGAATGTTACACCGAACTTCTCTTCGATCCATTTGTAGGTCTTGTTGTCAGCAGTTGGCTGTTCGCGCTGCTGAATTGTAAAGATGGAGATGTTAAGAGCATCCTTCTTTGCAGAAGCACCCTTGCTACATCCTACCAAGCTTAATGCCAGAACTGCTGCGGCAGCAACCAACATTATCTTTTTTTTCATAAAGTCCTCCTTATTCTTTTGACTTTTTGACAAAAAAAAATTTTTATTTTTTCAGCTCCCTCCGGATTACTCCAGTCAGAACTGCAAAAACCTGAATAATTTTACTCCACTTTATAGCAATGTGACAAGTGTCGGAAAGGCCTTAGCCCTTCCATATGACATCTTGGACACATGTCTGGAGTAATAATAATAAACGATTCGATTTTACCCCTGGCAGCAAGATTACTCATGACTTTTGACACCATGAAACTATCTTCCGTCTTCCCCCATTCGGATTCGTCTTTTTTAAATACTCTTGGTGTTGTTAAACGATACACCTTTCCTATCTATATAGTTTAGATGTGATTTTTATAAAAAATACAACTAGACTATCATATTTTTTACATTATAGTCTCATTTCTAAGAAAACTCTTAGAATTCATAAGGGGTTTCCCTTATGCTTTTGCAGGGCTTGCATCGGTGTTAAAAATCATCTTGTTTTTATCACCGGTTGTATAGGTTTTCCACTCCGGCAGCTGGCTGTCATCGCAATCCTTGCCGTTTGGATTACCTGTTTTAACAAAATTGCACAGATAATTGCACATTTTGCGCGAAACATCATACTGCATGCCCTTGAATGGTCTCCAGCACTTTGCAAGAGTTTCAAACCAGAACCACAGGTCTACAGAATGGAAGGTTCCCGGATTATCCCAGCCCGGAATAGGAACGTCAAACTCGTAATACCAGTTGTCTGCCTTTTTGCCTGTCTGCTCACAGAACTCCTGATACTTTTGAACTGCAATTGCAAGCGGCTGAATCTTTGGTCCGTTTGGATTTGCAGGATCTGCCGGGAACAGGAACTCATCTGTTGTATGACCAAGGATAAGAGGAACCGGTTCAACCTTTCCCTGCTGAAGAAGTGCAAAGAAGTCGCCGCATACAAACTTCTGGTCGCATACAGGAGTCCAGGTTGCAATTGATTTCTGGAAGCCGCCGTATTCATCCCACTTTTTGCGCAGGGTTGGAAGGTCAATGGCGCGGGCTTCGGCAAGATTTTTTGCACCTATAAAATTGAAGAAATCTACACCGCAGGCCTCTGCTTCCTCAAGATTCTTCTGGCGGAAGAAGCTGTTGTCAGGTGAATAGAACATACCGCTGTGAACAACGGCACGCTTGTAAATGCCTTCTGTTCCGTAAGCAATCTGGTTCAGAACACTGCCGCCACCTGCAGACTGACCTCCTATTGTAATATTGTCCGGATCCCCTCCAAATGCGCTGATGTTGTCTTTAACCCACTGCATGGCACATCTTTGATCGAGCAGACCAAAGTTAGCAGGCTGCTCGGGATTTTCGGCTGTGATTTCCGGATGACAAAGGAAGCCCAGCATATTAAGACGATAGTTTACAGTTACAACTACAATACCACGGCGTGCAATTCGTTCGCCGTCAAATTCCATTTCGGCAGTAAAGCCTGTCTGCCAGCCACCTCCGTAAATCCAGAAATATACCGGAAGCTTTTCGTCTGCTGCATAGGCAGGTGTCCATATATTTACAGTAAGGCAGTCTTCGCCCATAGGAATATCTTTATCTACAGACCATTCGCGGCAGTAGATGTCATTAGGGTCATAATAAGGTGTTGGCTGTACCGGAATTGGTGAAAACTTGTAGGCCTGCATGGTTCCTTCCCATTTTTCATCCCAGGGAACCGGAGCGTGCCATCTTAGGCTGCCAACGGGCTGTTTTGCAAAAGGAATGCCCTTAAAAGAAGTGATTCGAGGGTCTGCAGCCGGAAGACCTTCAATTTTTCCAAATTTGGTTTGTGCAATTCTTAACATTTAGTATCTCCTGTATCTTTTAATTATTAACCATATCCCTATAAAAAATACAATTAAACTTGCACATTTTTTACATTTTATTCTCATTTTGTATAAAAGTGTGATATAATGAATTTATGGCGTATAAGCAGGATGATTTTTTCAGGGGCTCAAAGGAATTTCCTATTGGACTGTTTTCGCAGAATTCCTACAGGGAACAGGCTCATCATCATATAGAATACGAAATCTTCTATATTGACAGCGGTTCTGTGGAATTTGGCATGGAGGAATCGATAACAACTGCACATTCGGGTGACGTAATTTTTATGCATCCGGGAACAAATCATTATATAAAAAAGATTAATAACACCGATTATCACTATTACGCCATGGTTTTTGACAGTTCGGTGCTGGGAAATCAGGGAGACACCGTGCGCAGTACCCTTGAAAGCATAAGGGTTTCGAGCTTTATAAAGCTGCCTGAGCCAATTCTGGAAAAGCTGCGCCTTGCTTCCGAAAAAGAAAAGCTTCAGACCTTTGGCCACGAGCTTTTAGTAAAGAGTGTTCTGTTTGATATTATTGCGCATGTGCTGGACACGCATCAGTATGTGGAAATAAGAGACAACCTGCGTACCGAGCGCGGACATTCTGTAAACGCAATTGACGTTACCTTAAGCTATATACACGAGCACTACCGTGAAAATATTTCTCTGGATGATGTGCTCAAGATTACCTCTTACAGCAAGAGCCACTTTATACGTCTGTTTAAAAAAAATGTAGGCATGAACCTTACCGACTATATCAATAAATATAGAATAGAAAAGTCATGCCTTGATTTAATTTATACTTCCAAAAACGTCACCGAAATTGCCACCGAAAACGGCTTTAACACGGTTCAGTATTTTTCCAAAACCTTTAAGTCGTACATGAAGTGCACGCCCAAGCAGTACCAGAGGAACGGAAAGAATATTATCATTCCGTCCACATCGACTGCTGCCGAAATTAATTAAACTTAATCGACTTTAACTGTGCGCTGCCGCCGCCAACCCAGGTAAGGTAAAGTGCGTGAGTTCCGTCCGGAAAGTCTATGTCTATGCTGTCGGGCTCCCAGAAGTTTGCAGATTCGCAGTTGAGCTTGCCGAGCACAGGACCGTCCCACGTGTTGCGGATTTCAAAGCCGCCGTACATGTAGCCGCGTACAACAAGGGTAAGCTTTTTCACATCCTTAAAATCAAAATACTTAAAGCCGATTGTTGTCTTGTCGGTGATGTCTACAATGTAGCCCAGCTCTTCGTCGCCGTCGCGTCCGTCCTGAGTGATCTTTGTCTGGCCGGGACCAACGTACATGCTTGGCTTTGCTGTATTAAAGATATGGCAGGCAATGTAGGCAGCATATTCGCCTTCTGCTTTAAGAGGACCACCGTTGAGACCGCAGGAAGTTATTTCTACCTGAGGGATTGAGCCGTCCGGCAGTACCTTTATTTTTTCTGCGCAGCCCTGGCGGCTGTACCAGTTTCCGTTTGTGTGGCGGTGATAGAACATGTAATATTCGCCGTTGATGATTTCGAAGCTTCCGTGATTGTTTGCCCCGTAAGCTACAGGCATGTCGGCCGGCTTGTAGGTGTCTATGTGCAGGTCGCAGTTACTTACAATTACGCCGCCATATATAAAGTTGTCGCGCGGACTTTTGCTGGTTGCGTAACAAAGCTCGTGCATAACCTCTGAAGAATATACAAGGTAGTAGGTGTCGCCTATTTTGCGGATGCTTGGTGCTTCAAAGAAAGCGTGGCCTTCAAAGCCCTTCCAGTTCTCAATTGACTTGAGCGGGTACGGACAGCCTGTGGTAACTTCAGCCGGAGACTTGAGGTCTACGTACATATCGCCCGGAATTACAACAACAGGCTCTTCTTCTATTGTAAGCATATCCGGTCCGAGAGTTGTTGCCATACAGCCAATGCGGTCCTTCATATGCCGTCCACTAAAGCCTGTATAAAGGTAGGTTTTATCTCCTTCGCGGATTACGCCCGGGTCAAACTGAGGCATGTCACCTTCGCGGTCGCCAAGACGAGTGCCGTCCTTGTAGTGAACGTGTCCGTAAAATTCATATTTGCCGGCAGGGGTGTCGCAGACTGCTACGGAAACAAATCCCACTTTGTCGAATACATAGAACAGGTAGTAGCGGCCGTCTTTTCCCTGAACAACATCTGGGGCATACAAAACCATGCGGCCATCCTGAGCAGGATCCTGGTCCTTTTTATAGATAACTCCTTCATAACGCCAATCGGTCAGATCAGTAACCGGGGCAGAATAACAGATGTAATCGCCCAGGCAGAAAACAGCGCCGTTGAATTCATCGTGCGAGCCGTAAACATAAACGCGGTCGCCGAATACGTGTGGTTCGCCATCAGGAACATATTCCCACGACGGCATATATGGATTGAAGACTTGTTTTTTCATAATTCCTCCGATTTTAGTTAATCGTTTTACTATAACATTAAAGGGGAATATGAAAAAAATCAACAAAAAATATCAACTTTTTCTGGTTTTTTTAAAATTTACTTCCTCTTTTAATCAAATTTTTTGTTAACTAAGATAGGGGATTTTTTCGTATGAAATTAGACTTATCAAATTGTGTATAAGAAAAATATCCCCTGCACAATGCAGGGGAATTAATGAGCCGTGGCTTGAAAACAAGCGAAACAACTGCATACAAATGCAGCCCACGAACTGGTTCAAATATATCACATGAATAAATTCATGTCAAATTTAATATTTTAGAGAAGTAAAACTAACTAATTCGTAAGCGATTTTGTCCAAGGAATTCGTAAGGGATTTTGTCCCTTATAATTAAGAGGTGAATTACTTGGATGAAAAGAAATTAGAAATTATGAAGATGGTTGTTGATGGAGAAAAGTCTATTTCCTGGGCTGCT
>JAFZYR010000014.1 GCA_017616165.1 Treponema sp. | reverse complement strand
TCCTTAATGCTTTCAATAACATAAATATCATCATTACGCTGAGAAAAAGCGTTAAAAATAAGAAAACAGAATATTATTGTAAAAAGTATTTTTCTTTTCATTTTTTCTCCTAAAGCGCACCAATGCGGGCGTCCGTATAACAACTGGTTGTACCGCAGCGGGCTCGACCCGCTGTCGGCTACGAACCTTTGTTATGGCAATTTTATTTCTTATACAGAATTAGATTTCTTAAATCATTTTTTTCTTTAAGAAGATTCTGTACAACCATTAGAAGCGTATGCCTCTATTATTATACTTTTCTTAAGCGGCGTAAAGCCGTGTACTATCGCTTCTTCGTCATAGCCCTAAAGTTCGATTTCATTTTATTATTCTTTTGATACACGATGTTCAATTTCAATCTGAATACTATCAGGTTCTTTCCCAAATGATTTATGTTTATTAAAGTATCCCAGAAAATTTCTATCCGGAAGATCTATATAGAAATTATATTTTTGAAAAGATTCATCTGAATTATATTTAGCTTCAAGGCCTTGAAAAAACGTATATTCAATTAATATTTTTTTATATTCCTGATTATGAGTTATAGAAAACTTATCATTTTCTATAGATTCTATATTAATTTTTATACGTTGTCTGTTTAATTGCCATGAATTGTCAACAGATATTGATTTTTCAGGTATTACAACATTTCCATTTTCATCAGTTTCAAATTCATCAATATAGTCTTTAAAGGCTTCGAGATGACCTCCAATACATAACCATCCAATTCCAAACAGATATACATATTTTGGTTTAGATATTGTAATGATATTTTTGATTTTCAGTCCAGGAACCGGCAATTTAGTTTCTGCATCTATAAGAGTTAATTTTATAGAACGTACATAAATTCCATTTTTTGAATTTCCAAAGATAGAGAAAAAACATAATGCTAAGCAAATTATTAGTATGTTCTTTTTATATTTCATCCATCACCCAAAAAGCAGGCCAGTGGCCTGTCGCCATAACAACTGGTTGTACCGCAGCGGGCTTGACCCGCTGTCGGCTACGAACCTTTGTTATGTGATTTATGTTTTAACGCTATTATTGTTTAGTGTTCAACCTCTCTTTATATGTTTTATTTATTTGATGTAGGGCTCAATTTCATCAACATGTTTATAAAACTTAAACCCGTCAAAATCAAGATCCAAATAGTTATCTTGATTACTTACACTAACTATATAAAAAAGTGAATGTCTTGAATCATCAAAACCAAGTGACATAGGAAATTTGTTTTTTATTGCATTTTCAACAGTCGGATTAATTGCAGCAAAAATAGGATTAGTGCTGTCTTTTTTCCATGATTTTGCAGTTGGATTGTAAACATAAAAATCAAGATTTTTGAAAATATAAATATCCCTTTCGTTTGTAGGATTAGAAAGATTCAACATTAATGGAATTCCGTCTTGTGTATAGAATAAACCAAGTGGAAGATTCTTTATTGATTTATATATTGTTTGCGGAAAATTCTTAATACATTCTGTAGTAAGCGAGTCAAATTCAAAATCAGGAAGGTCATAATCACTTACATAAGCATCACGCTGTAAATAAATTTCAGAAATGCAAGTATCCTTGTAGCGAGTACCATGATATACATCCTTAATCTGAATTTTAAGACTTGAAATATTATTCTGATTAAGTCGTATTGTTTGAAACCCCCACCAGTCTTTAAGTGTATACTCCTGGCGAATTGTATTGTTTACCAAAACTTCAATTACTTTTACCCTGTTGTTAGCATAAAAATAACGGAGGTCACCATAGCCGTTTCTGAAGCCTATATGAAATATAGAGACAGGTTTTTCAAATTCAAAAGTTAAGCTTTCCCCAATTCCATCGTCATTTTTTCCTTCAACCCAGCTTTTCCAGCTGCCTTCAAAAAGATTATTCTCGCTGTAAAAATCTGCAGCTTTGTTTTTTTCTATGAGTGTAGAACTGGCTTTAACTTTTGCAGGTTTTATAAAATAGCTTACTTTTTCATAAGGAAGTGGAAAAGAAAACTCATATTGATAATCCATTTCTTGTTCCCGAGCTTCTTGAATATTTATTAACTCAATGTAAGAATCCCCGAAAAAAAGACTATATTCTTTTCCCACAACACCACGGTCATAAAATTGATCAAAAACATCTTCTATTATTTTTCCATCTGAAGTTGAAATCTTAAGAAGAAATTTACCATTTGATTCAGAAAGTGAGATTGTCTGCTTATGAGTATCATCATGATAGGAACCCAAAATTTTTTGTACCTTATTATATGCTGCTTCATTCAGAAAAGACACAATCTGTGTTGGATTTTTAATGTCTGTTAAGATCATTCTTGTATCCTGATAGATGATAGAAACAATTTTATTTCCGGAAATTTCAAAGAGGGTAGGATCGATTTCTTCAGAATAAGAAGTACCACTTACAGCAGAATTATTTCTTATTGAATAATCCTGGTAATAAACTTTCCCGGCCTTAGAGGAAACTTTTGTGATTGAATTATACTTTGCACAATAATAAAAATAAGCATTATTACCAAAAGCCTTTTCAACCGGATTTTCTGCAAAAAGATTATATGAAAAAAATAAGGCAAAGAATATAAAAAAAACTTTTTTCATTTTTCCTCCAAGCGCCCCAGTGCGGGCGTCAGCATAACAATTATTCTCCCTATCCACAGTAAAAGTTTTATGATGTAAAAAGTATCGGCATAATCTTACGGTGGGGGAAATTTATTCTTATTATAACATGGTTTTTGGCTGAAAACAAACAGTTTTATACGGATACGGATAAGACCAAGGAAGTTACAATCTGTCCAACGGACTCACAACTCCACCGGCACCTCTGTTCAAAACGTGAGTATAAATCATTGTTGTACTTACATCGCTATGCCCGAGTAGCTCTTGAATTGTCCTTATATCATAACCAATTTCAAGAAGATGAGTTGCAAAGGAATGGCGGAATGTGTGACAGCTGGCATTTTTGTTTACACCGGCTTCCAGGACGGCCTGCTTGACGGCGCGTTGCATGAGGCTTTCGTCTAAGTGCCAGCGGCCTTGTTCGCCGGTCTGGGCATTGGTCCAGCGGTTCTTTTGTGGGAAAAGCCACTGCCATTTGAACTCTTTGCAGCCATCGGGATATTTTCCAGCTAAGGCACCTGGAAGGGTAACGGAGCCCCGGCCATCCCGCAAATCCTGATTATGAAGCTGGCGGACTTTTTCTATGTGGACTTTTAATTCTGGTACAAGCTTTTGCGGTATCATTACGTGGCGGTCTTTATCGCCTTTGCCGTGGCGGATTATGATTTCGTTTCGGTCAAAATCAAGGTCTAAAATGCGCAGGCTCAAGGCTTCGTTCAATCTCATGCCGGTTCCATATAAAAGCTTTGCAATGAGTTTTTTGGTTCCATACATGCATTCAATTACTTTGCTTACTTCTTCACGGCTGAATACAACTGGAACGCGCTCTTTCTTTTTGGCGTGAATTACAGAGCCCAGTTCAAGCACCGGCGTATTTTTGATGTACCTGAAATAAAAGAGAAGGGCGGCCAGAGCCTGATTCTGGGTAGAAGCACTTACATGCTTTTGCAGGGCAAGATTTTTTAAGTATTCATTAATTTCTCTTTCACCCATTGAGTCTGCTTTTGACTGATATATCCTAAGAAAATCTGCTACCCATTTTTTATAACTTTGTTTTGTGTGTTCACTGTAATGGCGGACTGAA
Source organism: Treponema sp. (assembly GCA_017616165.1). Classification (GTDB taxonomy): domain Bacteria; phylum Spirochaetota; class Spirochaetia; order Treponematales; family Treponemataceae; genus Treponema_D. The sequence continues at coordinate 55,318 of JAFZYR010000014.1, read as the reverse complement.
AGGGCATCAATAAGTTTTTCAACTTCATGATTGATGAAAGAATCCTGGTTTGGTGATATCACCGGTTTTTCAAAATCACTTTCTGGCATATTAAAAAGTCCGGTCTCGTATATATTCTGCAAAAGCTGATCCGTCGCATTCTGATTATCAGGAATGAGCCAGATTCTTTTGTCATTATCCCAACGGCGGCCGGGAACATTTCTTACGGCATTAAGGACCTGCGTTGAAAAACCATCCAGAAACTGAAGTGAGAAGTTTGAATCGTCATGAGATTTTATGGAAATATTCATATTATAAATATAATTATTTTTTTGAATAATGTGGTATTTTTTTTGTGGATTGCTTCGTTGCTTCGCTCCTCGCAATGACGGGGGCTTTTTCTTGTAATGACCTGGAATGACAAAACCCTTCCTTTCTGCTAAAATACCCTCATGAGTGCTAACAATTATCCACGAGTTTTTTTGAATAAGAATGAAGAAAAGGAAATTCTGCAGGGGATGCCCTGGGTTTTTGATAATGAGATTTCCTACTTTAAGCATAGAGCTGATGAAAAATCTGAATGGAAAAATCAGACGCTGGCAGAATGTTCGCTTGCAAATGGTAGTATTGTCGAAGTTTTTTCTAAGGCCGGCGGATTTTTGGGGACCGGTATTTTTAATAAAAATTCTAAAATTACTGTGCGCCTGATTGGCAATGAGCATGCAGACCTTATTATGGCAGACACCTTTGCCTATTATGAAAAAAAGGTTTTTGATGCTTACAATATGCGCCAGCTTTATTATTCTGAACAGGATTCTTACCGTTTGATTTTTGGCGAGGCTGATTTGATTCCGGGTCTTATCTGCGAGCGTTTTTGTGATGAAAAGGGGAAAGTTATTCTTCTTATTCAGTTTCTTTCTATGAGCTGTGATATTTTTCGTAAAGAGATTCTTGCTGCTTTGATTAAGTGTGCTAAGCCTGATGCAATTTTTGAAAGGTCTGATGGGGCAGTGCGCAAGAAGGAAGGTTTGGATGAAGTTGTTGGATGGTTGGATTTGGAAAGTGAGAGTTTTGAGGTGGTTTCGACAGGCTCAACCACCACGGATCTTGGCTCAACCACCACGAAAATCACCATTATAGAAAACGGCATAAAGCTTGGGGTGGATATTGTAAACGGGCAGAAGACGGGGTACTTTCTGGATCAGAAATTTAACAGACAGGTGGCTGCGCGTTTTTGCAAAGGCATGCGCGTTCTGGATACATTTACTCACACCGGCGCTTTTGGTCTTAATGCCTATAAAGCCGGAGCAAGCGAAGTTATTTCTGTTGATATTTCTCCGGAAGCGGTTGAAATGGTAAATCATAATATTACGCTCAACAAAGCTAACGATAAAATGAAAGCTGTCTGCGCCGATGTTTTTGACCTCTTAAAGCAATACGAAGCTGCCAGTGAAAAGTTTGATGTGATTATTCTTGACCCTCCGGCCTTTACCAAATCTGCAAAGATGATTGAAAAAGCTTACGGCGGCTATAAGGAAATCAATCTTCGTGCTATGCGACTACTCAAACCAAACGGCATTCTTGTTACCTGTTCGTGCTCATACTTTATGGAAACAAACATGTTTTGCGATATGATTATGCATGCGGCTATGGACAGTCACCGCCGCGTACAGATTCTGGAAAAGCATGGGGCAGGGCCGGATCATCCTGTTCTCTTGGGCTATCCAAAATCTGAATACTTAAAATGTGTGGTGTGCCGTGTCCTCTAATTATAACTGTGTGATTGTGCTTGGACCTACTGCGGTTGGCAAAACAAGCATTGGAGTTGCGATTGCTCATAAGTTCAACGGCGAAGTTATTTCTGCGGACTCACGCCAGACTTACCGCCACTTAGACATTGGCTCGGGCAAAGACCTTGCTGAATACACTGTGGATGGTACTCCAATCCCATATCACCTCATCGACATCATAGACCTTCCCGACGAATACACAGTATACAACTACCAGCAGGATTTTTACCGCGCGTTTAAGGATATTCAAAGCCGTGGTAAGCTTCCTGTAGTTGTTGGTGGAACTGGCATGTACATAGATGCAATTGTGCGAGACTACCAGCTTGTAAATCTTCCTGAAAACCCTGAACTGCACGCCCAGCTTGAAGCAACTCCACTGGAAGAACTTGCTGCACGCCTGCTTGAGCTTCAGCCGGACCTTCATACAAAAAATGACCTTCAAGAAAAAGACCGCGTAATCAAAGCGCTTGAAATTATAGAAGCAAAAAAAGCAGGCTACGACACCACAAGCATAGAACGCCCGGAAATTAAACCTTTCATAATCGGTACAACTCTTGAACGCCCGCAGGTTTGGGAAAATATTTCTATCCGTCTGCGCGAGCGCCTTGATAACGGCATGCTCGAAGAAGTTCAGTCAATTCACGACAGCGGAATAAGCTGGGAACGTCTTGAAAAGCTTGGGCTTGAGTACCGTTACTGTTCTTTATTTTTGCAGGGTGAGTTAAAAACAAAAGAACAGCTCTACGATGAGCTGTTCATTGCCATCCGCCAGTTTGCCAAGAGGCAGGAAACCTGGTTTCGGATGATGGAAAAAAAAGGTGTGGAAATCCATTGGCTTTCTAAAATTCAGGATAAAAAAGCCAGAATAGAAGAAGCAGTTAAGCTCCTACAGCAACTTTCTCTTTGATTTCTGTAAGGTATCCTGTGCGGATGCAGCTTTCAAAGAGCTCCTTGCTGATATAATCTGTTTTAATATCTTCATAACCGTCCATGTCGCGGAAGATTTTTACAACAAATCCATCTTCCATTTCGCGAACGATTGTCATATAGTCCGATGTTTTTCCTATGCTTTTAAGAGTGTAACTTTTCATTTTTATCCCCCTGAAAAATGATGTTTCAATTACTTTATTTTCGGTTATAATAGAAATAATGTTAGAAAAAAATGAAAATTTTTGTTATTTTGATGCGCATTTTCATTTAGGGGATTGTCTGGAACAATTGCGGCCCTTCGACAAGCTCAGGGACCCCATTCCATTTGGCTGGACAGGGTGTTCGTGCTTTCATTCGCCGGAGGAGTGGAATAATGCACTGGAACAAATAGGGGCCCTTCGACAAGCTCAGGGACCCCAAGAACTACGCACGCAGCTATATCTATCTTACGGCCTGCATCCTCAATCTGCCGGTTGGATTGACGTAAAAAAATGCGCAGACTTTCTGGAAAAACTCCTGTTGCAAAACAAACTCAACGCAATAGGAGAGGCGGGCTTTGATTACTTTACACCGGAATTCCGCCAGCACACCGCACTACAGGAAGAAATGTTTAACATTCAGCTCGAGCTTGCCCTGCAATATAATAAGCCCATGGTAATTCACGCACGCAAGGCCAACAACAAGCTTTTTGAATACAGCCGCCAGTTCAAAAAACTTCCAGCAGTTCTTTTTCACAGCTTTATGGGACCAGCCCGCGAAGCTCAATCACTAATAAATCACGGTATAAATGCATACTTTAGCTTTGGTAAGCAGATAATGAATAACAATAAAAAGGTGCTGGACTGTGTTCAAAGCCTGCCGCTTGAAAACCTTCTTCTTGAAACAGACGCGCCGTTTCAATATCTGAGGGGAGAAAAGTTTACCCCACCGCAGGATATTAAAAAAGTTTACGATGCATTTGTAGAGCTTAGGAAGGAATCGACGGAGATAGTATTTTCGAAGTTAAAAGCGAATTTTTTAAAATTATATGACAACTGCTAGTAACATAAAATTCAAAAATCTGTTATAGTACTTGTATGGACAAAAATAAATCACGCAATTTTTCGATTTTTATGTATATACAGCTTGGGGCTGCAGTGATTCTGAGCTTGTTTTGTATCAGCTTTCATGCAGATATTTCACTTGTTGCTTTTCCGGTAGCAGTTATTTATACAGCAATTACTGTTTTTTTCTGCCTTAGGGTAATCATCAAAAAGAATGCAAAGCTAATTCCTCTAATTTTGAGGCTTACTCAGTATCTGCCTTTTGTGCTTCTTTTCTGCTTTGTAATCCGCAGGGCAGGGCAGTTTGGTACACCCTTCTGGTATGATGTAATTACGGTTTTGTGCTGGTGGATAGTTTTTATTTTTTCTTTTATTTTGACCGACTGCATGTCCGAAAAGAAAATCAAAATCATTACACAAAAATGGGCTGTTCCTTTTGAAAAGCATCCTAAGCGCCACGGCTTTAACTGGTTTGTTTTTGAAGCTCTGGACTGGATTGATAACCTTGTTCAGGCTGTTTTTACTGTGCTTATTTTCCAGATTTTTGTTCTGCAGCTTTATGTAATTCCTTCTGAGTCCATGGTGCCTACCTTCCTCATCAAAGACCGAGTGCTTGTAACTAAGTTTACCAGCGGACCAAAGTTTCCTCTTACAGAAATTGGGCTTCCTGTAATTACAAAATACAAGCGAGGCAATGTTGTTGTAGTAAGAAATCCTCATTATAAAATTGACCGCAAATCTGAAATTAAGACGGTTACTTCGCAGCTTGTAAACATGCTTACCTTTATGACTGTAAACCTTAATACCGACGAAAACGGCGAAATGAAATATGACCCGCTTGTAAAACGTGTATGCGGTGTGCCAGGTGAACAGCTTGTAATGCAGGACGGAACACTTTACCGCCGAACTAAGGACAGTGACATTTTTACTCCTGTAGAAGAGGATGCAAAATTTGCCTGCTGGGATTTGACCAAGGTAAATAAAACCATCCTTCAGAAAATTGAAACATACCCGCTTGCCTTTACACAGCCAAACAAAACTGCTTCAAATATCAATGCTGTTTTGAGCTCTGCTTCGAGCAACTATCAGACCATGCTTGATTTTGAAGAAAAGCGCCGTGATTATGATCTTGATGCGGCTGCTTACCGTGCAAAAGAGCTTGTGCGCAGCATGAAGGGGCTTTGTTTTACAGACAACGTTATGACAGGCTTTGAAGAACCTTCGTTGAATGAGCTTGACCTGTTTTTGGGTTATGCAAACGACGTAAATACAATTATGAACTATAAGGAAGGCATTGTCTGGTTTGAAAAGTTTATGACTTCCTGGATTGACTCAAAGGACAAGGCCCGCGATGTTTATGAAGAAAGCAATTTCCGTCTTAATGTAATGACAAAAATGCTTTACGGCGAGCTGGTTGTACGCGGTGCCTATGTGGTTCGCGGTGGAACCTCCAATGCTGCCTTTGAAACTGATTCTGTTATAGCCGAATATCTTGACCAGGCGCAGATTCTTGACTGGTATGTTCGTGTGCTGCTTGATTCACGCAATATGCCGGTATTCCCTGCAAATGATCCAGATGGAACACCAAACTATATTCCTGAAAACTGCTACTTTATGATGGGAGACAACCGCTTTAATTCTCTTGATTTCCGTCATGCGGCAGATACGTTTGAAGCAAGCCTTACAAAGGGCGATCCACTTTCGGTTACCTATGAGTCACAGATGGACCCTCATTATGTAGACCGAAAGCTTATAATCGGAAAGCCGACATATTTGTTCTGGCCACTTACAAGAAGAGGGGCTGTACAGCCTAGATAATGGATTGCTTCGCCTGCGGCTCGCAATGACGTCATTGCGAGGAGCGGAGCGACGTGGCAATCTAGCGGCCACAACACTGTTTATATTTCTTTCCGCTGCCGCATGGGCATGGGTCGTTGCGGCCAACCTTTGGCATTGTACGTCTTACTGTAACATTTGCTGCCTGAGAGCGTGTCTGCATTGCGCCGCCTGCTGCCTGTCTGCGTGCTGTGTCTCCGCTAAAGGTTGACTGTGCAGAACGCTGTGCGTTGTTTGCGGCAACTGCTGCACCAAACTGCTGTGCATCGTTGTGCTGTGCGTTCATCTGTGCATTCTGTGCGGCCATCATCTGGCGGCGGTGCTCTGCTGCCTCAGGACTAAGCTGAATCTTTACCTTAAATACGCGTGACATTACCGAGTTACGGATAGTCGACATCATCTCATCAAAGATATTAAAGCCGTCAATCTTATATTCTGTAAGCGGGTTCTTTGAACCGTAGGAACGAAGACTTACTGCTTCACGAAGACCTTCCAAGGCTTCCAGCTGGTCCAGCCACTTGCGGTCAATAATCTGAACATACTGGTAACGGATAAACATATTAAGGTTTTCTTTACCGGCAAGCTCTTCCTTCTGAGTAATATCATTCTGAAGCTCTGCAATAACTGCTTCGCGTGTCATGCGTTCTGCCGGCAGCTGAAGTCCAAAGTTACTGCGGATTGCGTCGTTAAGCTCGTTCAAAGCGGAATTATCACGCTTGTTTTTCTTTGCTTCGTATTCATACTGGTCAAACAGGTCGTCTACCAGGTCTTTTGCGTTGTTCATTACGCGGGCGCTAAGATTGTCATCGGCAAGAAGGGCATCGCGCTGCTCGTAAATAACAGAGCGCTGTTCGTTCAAAACATCATCGTAGTCGAGCAAATGCTTACGGATTTCAAAGTTGCGGTCTTCTACCTTTTTCTGTGCGTTTTCAATTCCCTTGTTGAGCCATGGGTGGTCAATAGGTTCTCCAGGCTGCATACCGATGCGGCTCATCATAACCTTCATGCGTTCTCCACCAAACAGGCGCATAAGGTCATCATCCATGGAAATAAAGAACTTTGAGCGTCCCGGGTCACCCTGTCGTCCGGAACGTCCGCGCAGCTGGTTATCAATACGGCGTGATTCATGGCGTTCAGAACCGATTACATAAAGACCACCAAGGGCACGAACTTCTTCATAATCCTTTTTCCAGTTTTCCTTTTCTATAGCAAGGGCTGCCTGGTACTGCTCAGGAGTTGCATTTGTTCCGGCGCGTTTTCTTGCACGGAATTCTGCGTTACCACCAAGCTTAATATCGGTACCACGACCTGCCATGTTTGTTGCAATTGTTACTGCACCCTTGGCACCGGCTTCGGCAATAATCATAGCTTCGCGTGCGTGGTTCTTTGCGTTCAAAACCTCATGGCGAATACCCTTGCGGGTAAGAAGGGCATCAAGGATTTCAGATTTTTCTACGGAAACTGTACCAACCAGAACCGGCTGACCCTTGTCGTGAGCGGCCTTAATTTCCTTGGCAATGGCTTCCCATTTATCCTGTTCGTTTAAGTAAACCTCGTCGTTTTCGTCCTTACGTGCAACAGGAACGTTTGTAGGAATGGAAACAACATCAAGGTTATAAATCTTATTAAATTCTACAGCTTCGGTTGCGGCAGTACCGGTCATACCAGAAAGCTTGTCATACATACGGAAGAAGTTCTGGAAGGTGATGGTAGCCATTGTGCGGTTGCGCTGTGCAATGCGGATATGCTCCTTTGCTTCAATAGCCTGATGAAGTCCGTCTGAATAGCGGCGTCCTTCAAGAACACGTCCTGTAAATTCATCAATAATCTGAACCTGCCCGTCACGAACCATGTAATCTACATCATTGTGGAAGAGCAGGTGAGCGCGCAGGGCCTGTGTAAAGTAGTGGGTATATTCAAAGTTTTCTTCGTCTTCCAGGGCACCTGTGATGAGGTTGTGCTTGTGAAGAATTTCGTTTATGTGGAGCATACCCTTTGCAGTAAAGGAAACGCGCTTTGATTTTTCATCAAGGGTGTAGTCGCCTTCAATGGCTTCGCGCTGCTCAGGTGTCATAAAGCTTTCGTCCGGATATTCACCGGTTTTAGGGTCCTTTTCAACTTCCTTAAGCTCGCCAACGTATTTATCTACCTCGTGATATTTGTAGGTATCATCCTCGCCGGCACCGGAAATAATAAGAGGAGTACGGGCTTCATCAATCAAAATAGAGTCGATTTCGTCGACGATACAGTAGTTAAAGCCGCGCTGAACCTTTTCCTTAAGGTCAATCTTCATGTTGTCGCGCAGGTAGTCAAAACCAAATTCGTTGTTTGTACCGTAGGTAACGTCGCAGTTATAGGCAACACGGCGTGAATCGTTGTCCATGTCCGAAAGAATTGAACCAACTGTCATGCCAAGATATGCAAAAACAGGGCGCATTGTGTTGGCATCGCGTTCTGCAAGGTAGTCGTTTACTGTTACTACATGAACACCCTTTCCTGTAAGTGCGTTAAGGTAAGAAGGAGCAACGGCAACAAGGGTTTTACCTTCACCGGTTTTCATTTCGGTAATGCGGCCCTTATGCAGGTTGATTGCACCAAGAATCTGAACATCAAAATAGCGTTCTCCGCGTACACGGCTGGAAGCTTCCCTTACAAGTGCAAAGGCTTCCGGCAATATATCATCAAGGGTTTTACCTTCTGCAAGTTCTTTTTTAAAGCGTTCTGTCTGCTTTGGATAATCTTCTGCGGCAAGAGATTTTGCCCATTCTTCTTTATCATTTACAGCCTGGAGGATTGGCTTGAGGGCCTTAAGATCGCGGTCGTTCTGAGAGCCAAAGATGGCGGTTAAGATTTTATCAATAATCATTGTGGAATCCTTAGAAATATATTTTTTATACATATTATAATATAATGAATTTTTAATAGATTTACTACTATAAAATTTGAAAATGAATTTATGTAAGCGGGTCCCAGCGACGGAAAAAAAAGCAAGGTATCCCCCGTCATCCGTGCGCCAGCCGGCGTATACGCGGCTGACCCACTGCCGGTTCCCCCTTACTTCTTTTTTCCTGCGTCCCGCTCACATGTATTCTTATATTTTCATTCATTAATATTCATGATATAATATAAATATGAAAAAAATCTTTTTGGCCACAATAATTATTTCTATAATCTTTTCTGCCTGTACCCGTAGTAATACCATACAATCAATTAGCGAAACGGAGCTGTTTAGTCTGGAGTATGGGAACTTTGAAGAGCAGATTAGTGTGGTTGATTTGAATCAGATTGGGGATATTAGGCTTGGAATTTCCATGCGGGATGGCTTTTTTTATATTGTGGACGGCTATTCTAAGAAAATAATGGAGCTTAATTCCTACGGAGACATGCTTTCGCTTTTTTATAATGAGGATTCTAATACAAGCGACTATATTCAGCGTTACGATAACCTTGCAGAAAGCATTTTTCACGAAATATCTTATCCTTTTGATTACCCAGGCCAGATTGCGCTGGATTCTAACAAGTGTATTTATACGGTCTGCACAATTCCACGTAACCGTCAGGAGCAGGGAGAAGGAGGAATCCTTTATACACAGGCAGTTTTGCGCATAAGCCGCGACGGTTCAAGCGTAGATTATATTGGTCAACAGGGCCCGGGCGGAACTCCTTTCCCTCATATCCGTAAGATTTATACAACCCAGAAGGACGAGCTTGTTGTAGTAAGCAATTCTCTGGACGGCTTTATAGTTTACTGGTTTGGAACAGACGGCTTTTTAAAGTACATGATTCCTATAAGCAACAAAAACACTCCGCAGATAGAAAATAACAATCCCGAAAACGAGGTTTATATCACCCTGGAAAATGTAATTCCGGATCTGGAGGAATACAGGCTTTATCTTAAGGTGGACTATTATACCTCCTTTGTAGACGAAGAATCCAAGGTTCAGTCGGGAATCAACTTTACACAGACGCTTTTGTGGCCGCTCAACTGTGAAACGGGCATTTACGGAGAACCGGTTAGTATTCCTCCTTACGAGGAGTCAATTGTTGTAGATTACAGCAAGCTTACCTATAAAATACCTTATGATTTTCTTGGCGTAACAAACAACGGCTGGAAATTCTTTATTATAAAAACAGACACCGGCTTTAATGTAGAAATGATTCAGAATGAGTCGCAGAAAATCCTTCACAGGCATTTTGATGTTTCGCATAACGACAACCTGTTTTATGATATGACACTTTCGGCAGACGGAATTATAACCGCGCTTTACATAGACAAGGAAAAGGCTCGTACTGTATGGTACAGAACCGACACGCTTATAGACGCAATCCTTAAAAACTGATTTTGTAAAAAGAGGCTGTACCCAGATGTTTGAGGATGTAGACGAAGGACACGCAGAAGGCGAAGAAAAGGTTGTTTTCCGCTATAACAGGGAAGAACGACTCAAGGCTGCACCTCAGATTGTACGCGACTATTACGACGGCAAGCTCAAGCCTGTACGTGGCTTTAAGGTTTTATGGGTAAACAAATCTAACCGCTTTATTCTGCTGGCACTTGTATTTTTTGTAGGCTTTGTGTGGATTTATACTGCTTTGAATAATACGCGAAGCTATAACAAAATAAATGACATAACCTTTGAACAGACTTCCTTTGGTTTTCAGGAAGAAATATATGTAAACATCAAAATCTGCAACAAAAAGGCAACGGAAAAAAGTGCTCCGGTAAAGATAGATGCCGAAATCTTTTTTATAAATAATGATAATCAGGTTGTAGAAAAAAAAGAATTATCGCTTATTTACCGCGACGGGGAACAAGCTTTAACGACAAAAGCTACCGATTATGATATAATAAGGGTAGATACTATAATAGCTGCAGAGGATAAGGAAAAAGAGCTTTCTTCTGCAATCAAACGATAATAGGAGGCGGGTATGCTGCAGTTTTATTTTTTATCTGTATTTTTTAATCTTATTGCAGGCTTTGTGCTGGTTAATGACAAAAAAGAACTCATTGACCTTGCCATATTAAAGGAAAAGACCTTCCGCATTGTGCTGGGTATAATTTGTGCCGTTACGGGTATAATCAAGCTTTTTGTAGTAGTAAATTCAAGCGCAGTTATTGTGGGCGACCTTTTGCCTGCTGTTGCCGGAATGCTTGCGGGGCTTTTACTTGTTGTTCAGGATAATCCCGAAAAGCTTCCTGAATGGTTTAACCGCATATTCATCACAAATAAAATGATTGTTGGCTTTGCCTGCCTTGGAGTTGCACTGCTTCATTTTGTGTTCCCTGGAGCCTTGTTTTTATGAGCCGTTCCATTGCGTGCATAGATTACAGAAAAGGAAAGCTCCTTATTGCCAAACGAAAGAGTGGCGGAGACATGGGAGAACGCTGGGAGTTTCCCGGTGGTAAAATAGAAGAGGGAGAAGACTTTACTAAGGCCATAAACCGCGAAATGCAGGAGGAATTTGGCTGTAAGGTAAGGATTTTTGAGCAGCTGGCACAGGCAAGCTTTGTTCATAAGGGCAAGGACTGTACGGTAAATGCTTTTCGTGTGAAATTTGAAAACGACGGAATAAAAAAGCCCTTTGTGCTTACCGAGCATACGCAGTCGCAATGGGTAAGCCCTGAGCAGATAAACAACCTGAACTTTGTAGATTCAGATCTTACGCTTTTTCCGCAGATAAAAAAGGCCCTGGGAATTTAATTCGGTCATTACGAGGAGTGAAAGACGTGGCAATTCATAAACCAATAAGATTATTTATACTGGCATTAATACTCATTATTCCCGTTATTTTAACTTCCTGTCACAAAAAGCAGGAGGAAGTAATTGCCTTTGATGATTCATATCCTCTTTCGCTTGCGCCCGATGTTGAATGGGCACTTATAACAGACCCTTATGCCGCCTTTCGCAGTGATACAGACTGGAATGCAGATATTACGGGGCATGTAAGGCGTGGTGAAATACTTCAGATATATGCCAAGTCTACAGATAAGCAGAAAAACGTGTGGTATAAGTTTGATACAGGCTGGCTTCCGCAAACCTGTCTTGCTGTATATACAAACAGATATAAGGCACAGACTGCCGCACAGAGCCTTAAGGATTAGCGGAGAAGTACTATGAGCCTTATAATTGCAGAAATAGGGACTTCTCACGAAGGTTCGCTTGAAAAGGCAAAGCAGCTGGTTGATGCTGCCGCTGATTCCGGGGCCGATGCAGTAAAGTTTCAGTGGGTGTATGCAGACGAAATATTGCACCCAAAAACAGGCTTTGTAGCTCTTCCTACAGGTAATATTCCCTTATATGAACGCTTCCGCCAGCTTGAATGCCCGGTGGATTTTTACCGCCAGATGGTAGATTATGTACATTCCCGAGGCTGTAAGTTCTGCTGTTCTCCGTTTGGACTACGAAGCTTACGTGAGCTTTTGTCGCTCAAGCCCGATATCCTTAAGGTTGCAAGCCCGGAGCTTAATCATTATCCCATGCTTAAGGAAATTGCCCGCTACAGAAAGGAGCAGCTTGCGCGGGGTGAAGAGCCTGTGCCTGTAGTGCTTTCGAGCGGGGTTAGTAAGCTGGAAGATATTCAGAAGGCAATCGATATTGTTGGTGTAGAGGGCGTTAGTCTTTTACACTGCATTACAAGCTATCCGGCGCCGGAAAGTGAATATAATCTTAAGGTAATAACTACATTAAAAAATACCTTTGGCATTGAATGCGGGGTTAGTGATCACAGCCTTGACCCTGTGCTTGTACCGTGCCTTTCAATAGCCTGCGGCGGTACTGTAATAGAAAAGCATATAACCCTTAGCCGCCAGACCATGGGGCTTGATGACCCTGTTGCGCTGGAACCGGAGCAGTTTGCTTTGATGGTACATACAGTGCATCAGACCGAAGCTACAATGAGACATTATGGCCAAACAGTTGGTATGCAGCGTACAATTGATCAGTTGTCCGAACAGTTTGGACAAGATAAGGTCATTGCGGTTTTAGGGGATGGAATAAAACGTCTGGCCCCTGCAGAAGAAGCCAACTATGGGCGTACTAACCGTAGTCTGCACTTTATGCGCTCCATGAAGGCAGGTGAAGTTATTGGTAAGGATGATGTAGCTGTTTTGCGAACGGAAAAGGTGCTTAGCCCGGGATTAACACCAGATTGGCTTGATAAAGTTATAGGAGCAAAACTTCTGCGGGATGTTGAAGATGGGCAGGGTGTTCAGGAAATGGATTGCTTCGCCTCCGGCTCGCAATGACGTGTCATTGCGAGGAGCGTAGCGACGCGGCAATCCATATTATTGAATCATCTCTGCTATCCGCTTCATACCATCCAGTGTCAAATTCTTATCCACATAATCAAACGCATCAGTAATCGGCTGGAGCATGCTGTTGAGGCCGCCGGTGGCAATTACCTTTATTTCTTCGAGGCGGCAGCCGGTTTCTTTTACAAGGTCCTTTTTCATCTGGCTTACAAGGCCTTCTACAAGCCCTTTATAGCCAAGAACAATGCCGCTCTGGACTGCAACAACGGTGTTTTTTCCAAGACTGGTTGGCGGAATATCAAGCGGAATGGCCGGAATCTGGGCTGTGTTTGCAAAAAGTGAATTAAAGGCTGTGCGGATGCCCGGTGCAATTGCAACACCGGCAATATTTGCGTTGCCGTCAATTGCGGTAAACGAAAGTGCTGTTCCAAAGTCGGCAATTATGCAAGGACACTTGTAGCGGCACCAGGCTTCAAGGGCATCGCAGTAAAGGTCGGTTCCAATTTCGTGAACGGCTGTAGGTGGCAGCTTGATTGGAAGCTTGTCGTAGATTTCGGGGCCTATTATGAGAGGCTTTGTGCCGGTAATATGCTGAGAAACTGTTACAAAAGGGCCAATGAGGGCCGGAACAACGGTGCTCAAAACAATCTTTTTTATGCTGTCAAATTCAATCTGTGCGTCGCGGAAAAGAGGGCGGAGTAAAGAAAAATATTCATCGCCTGTGCGCTTAAGGTCTGTAGAAATGCGCCACTCCTGCACCAGAGCTTGGCCCTTAAAAATAGCGGTTTTTATATTTGTATTGCCTATATCAAAAATGAGTGTCATTTTATTACGAGTTCCCTATCCTTAAATTGTGCAAATTTTGTGTAGCCCTGCTTTTCGAGCATGTCAAACATTGGCCCCATCTTTTTGGCCTTGCGCAAAACTGCTACAAAATAGTCTGCACGAAGCTTTTCTGCAGCTGCAAGTACGGCCGGGAATTCGGTCTGGTCATCATAAAGCAGGGCACATTTTTCCTTTGCACCCGGAATCTTATAGCCTAAGTCCAAAAGAATTGCGCAGATTCGTTCAAAGCCAATTGAAAATCCAACGGCTGGAACCGGCTGGCCTATAAACTTGCCGATGAGATTGTCGTAGCGTCCACCGCCGCCAACAGCACCACCAAAGGCAGGGCTTGCAATTTCAAAAACAATGCCTGTGTAATAGCCCTGTCCGCGGACAAGACTTGGGGTGTATTTAATCTGGTATTTTCCGCCGCTTACTTTTTCTACGGTAGAAATTACATATTTCAAATCATCTGCAATGGAAGGGTCTGCACATTTTGCTGCAACATCATCAATACCAATCTGGGAGCCGGCAGCCTTTTCAACAAATTCTGTAAGGGCCTTTACTGCGGCAGGCGGCATCTGCTTTTCTGTAAGCTCTGCCTGTACTCCCTGGGCACCAATTTTATCCATTTTATCAAAGGTGATGCACACAGAATCCAGAGTTTCAGGTGCAAAGCCCATGTTCTGGAGCATCGCGCGCAAAATACGGCGATCATTAATGTTTATTGCAAAGTCTGTAAAATCAATGCTCATAAGTGCGCGGGCAGTTGTATCAATAAGCTCTACCTCGGCATTTACAGAAGCATCTCCAAGAATATCTATATCACACTGAACAAATTCGCGGCTTCGGCCTTTCTGAGGGCGTTCTGCACGGAAAACTCTGTCAGTCTGAATTACTTTAAAAGGAAACTGAAGCTCGTTGTGGTTGGCGGCAAAAAAGCGGGTGAGCGGGAGGGTCAGGTCATAACGAAGTCCCATATCCGAAAGTGATTTTTCGTCTACGGGACTTGTGCTGAGGGCTGCATCAAGCTTTTCACCTCTTTTAAGAACCTTGAAAATAAGATTGAGGTTGTCACCGCCATCAGATTTATCAAGATTCTCTGCATCCTCCAGCATTGGAGTGGAGATGCGTTCAAAACCACATGCACGGTAAGTTTCTAAGATCTTACCCTGCACGTAGTCGCGCAGTCTTTGTTCTGCAGGTAAAATATCCTTCATGCCTTTTAAAGCGTTAATTTTCATAATAAACCTCTGTGTTTATAATAATGAAAATCAGGGTATTTTACAATTAGTACCGTTCTTTAGATTGCGGCAAAGCCTGCTTCAAGGTCTGCAATAATGTCATCAATATGCTCTGTACCTATTGAAAGACGGATTGTATTCTGACCAATTCCCTGATCTGCAAGCTCTGCATCACTAAGCTGTGAGTGAGTTGTAGAAGCCGGGTGAATTACAAGCGATTTAACATCTGCTACGTTTGCAAGCAGGCTGAAAATCTTAAGGTTGTCTATGAACTTCCAGGCTTCGTCGCGTCCACCTTTAATATTGAAGGTGAAAATTGAAGCGCCGCCGTCAGGGAAGTATTTCTGATACAAAGCATGATCCGGATGATCTGCAAGAGAAGGGTGATTTACCTTTTCTACCTTTGGATGCTTGCTCAGGAATTCTACAACCTTCTTTGTATTTTCTGCGTGGCGTTCAAGACGGAGACTCAAGGTTTCTACACCCTGGAGCAAAAGGAAGGCGTTGAACGGACTGATTGAAGCACCTGTGTCGCGGAGCAAAATAGCACGGATATAAGTTACAAAGGCTGCTGGTCCAACAACATCATAGAAGGAAACTCCATGATAGCTTGGGTTAGGAGCTGTAATCTGAGGATATTTGCCGCTTGCCTTGTAATTGAACTTTCCGCTTTCTACGATGATACCGCCAAGGGTAGTTCCGTGACCACCAAGGAACTTTGTAGCTGAATGAACTACGATATCTGCACCGTGCTCAAACGGACGGATAAGATATGGTGTACCAAAGGTGTTATCAACTACAACTGGAAGACCATGCTTGTGGGCAATGGCTGCAATTGCATCGATATCAGGAATGTCTGAGTTTGGATTTCCCAGGGTTTCAAGATAGATGGCGCGGGTGTTTTCTTTGATGGCACCTTCAACCTCTGCAAGATTGTGTGCATCAACAAAGGTTGTTGTAACTCCGTACTGTGGAAGTGTGTGTGAAAGAAGATTGTAGCTTCCACCGTAGATTGTTTTTTGGGCAACAATGTGTCCACCGTTAGCAGCTAAGGCTTCGATTGTGTAAGTAATAGCTGCTGCACCGGAAGCAACTGCAAGGGCAGCAGAACCACCTTCGAGTGCTGCAACGCGTTTTTCGAGCACGTCCTGTGTTGAGTTTGTAAGACGTCCATAAATGTTTCCTGCATCTGCAAGACCAAAACGATCTGCTGCATGCTTTGAATTGTGGAATACATAAGATGTAGTCTGATAAATAGGTACTGCGCGGCTGTCTGTTGCAGGGTCAGCCTGTTCCTGTCCAACGTGTAACTGTAATGTTTCGAATTTATAATTTGCCATATGTGTGTTCTCCTTATTTGCGGTCCCTGAGGCTCTCGAAGGGGCCATTAAAATATTTTGTGTTATTTAGAAAGACAACAGGAACGCATGACTCCATTACGGAAATTTTCTCTAACTAATTTTTCAAAATAAAATTTCATATGCACCTCCTGTTTAATGTTTATTACCTATTGCATAACTAGGTTATACGTTATTTATATCGGATTAAACCTACTATGTCAATAGGTTTTATGAAAAAAAATTATTTTTTTTTTATGTTGAAATCCACGCGCAATAATACTAAAATAGAACAAAACAAAAAAACAGAAGGTTTACAATGAAAAACATTCAGAATAAGTGGCTTCGTGGTGCTATCCCTGCGCTGCTGCTTCACTGCAGTATTGGTACTGTTTACTGCTGGTCTATTTTCAGTCAGGAAATTGCTAACTACATCGGCTTTTCAAAGGGTGCTGTAGAATGGGCATTCAGCTTTGCAATTTTCTTCCTTGGTATGTCGGCTGCCTTCCTCGGCGGTCTTGTAGAAAAGAACATCCATAAGTCATCATTAATTGCATCTATTACATTTGCACTTGGTATGGCAGGAACCGGATTCTTTATCTGGTACGGTGGAAAGTGTCTTCAGGCAGGTCACCCAAGTGTACTCGCCCTTATTGGTATTTACATCAGCTACGGCTTTATTATGGGTATTGGTCTTGGTACCGGTTATCTTTCTCCGGTTAAGACACTTATGCTCTGGTTCCAGGATAAAAAGGGTCTTGCTACCGGTCTTGCAGTTGCAGGCTTTGGTGCTGCTAAGGCTATTGCTTCTCCAATCATGCAGGGAATGCTCGACAATATGGGACCAACCGGTATTTACAAGATGTTCTACATCCTTGCTGCCGTATACTTTGTAATGATGTTTGTAGGTCACCTTATTCTTGCTAAACCGGAAGGCTGGGTTGAACCTCAGAAAAAATCAAAGGAAGAGGGAATTATTGCTACCCTCAAGACAGAACCAATTACTTCTTACATTGGTATCTGGCTCATGTTCTATATTAACATTACCTGTGGTCTTGCAATCATCTCTCAGGAAAAAATGATTGTTAAGTGTGTTGGCCTTGGAGCTTCTGCAGGTCTTATTTCTACAATTTCTGCTTTGTTCAATGCAGGTGGTCGTCTTGGCTTCTCTGCCTGGGCAGACAAAATGAAGGACCGCAACACAATCTATAAGATGATTTTTGCACTTTCTATTATTTCAACCTTGATCGTTCTGTTTACAAAGGGAATTGCAAATGGTGCAGGAAACGTACTTCTTATCATCTTTGTACTTGCTTTGATTTTCATTGTAAACGCAGGCTACGGTGGTGGATTCTCTAACGTTCCGACACTTCTTTCTGACCACTATGGTATGGGAAATATTTCTGCAATTCACGGAATTACACTCTCTGCCTGGGCTTTTGCCGGATTAAGCGGAAACCAGATGGCTTCTTATATCGTAAATCACGTTGGTGAATTTATTGAAGTTTCCGGTGTAAAGGCTAACCCAACCGGTTACCAGACAGTTCTTATTGTTACAACAGTTTTGTATGCAGTTGCTATGTGTCTCTGTCTGTTCCTCGTTCGTCCAATGAAAAAGAAGGATGTGTAAGGCCGCAGCCTAAATGAATTATTCCGATCTTAATCTCCCTGCTGCTGGCGACACCGTTGTCGTAGGTCTTAGCGGCGGGGTAGATTCCACACTTACAGCTTATATGCTCAAAAACCGCGGATGCAGGGTAATTGGTGTTACCATGTCTTTGTGGGATGAATCTTTTCCTGTTTTGCGTGATGAAAACGGGCAGCCAAAGGCTTTAAAGGATGCCTGCTTTGGACCCGGAGAAGCCGACGACATTGAAGAATGCAAGTGCTTTTGTTCAAAGTACGACATTGAATATCACGTAATTGACGTAAAAGAAAAATATAAAAAAGAAGTAATTGAATATTTTAAGGCTGAATACAGGGCAGGCCGAACTCCTAATCCTTGTATCCGCTGTAACCGCATGATTAAATTCGGTGCCCTTATGCAGGGGGTACGCGAGCTTGGAATTGACTTTGATTATTTTTGTACAGGTCACTATGCCAAGGTTGTGCGCCCGGACACAGGTCTTTTTGGAACCGATATTCGTCCTGCAATGATTGCTGGTGCGGCAGATGTTTCCAAGGATCAGACTTATTTTATTTATCGTGTTCCTGCCGACGTGCTTGAAAAGGTACGCTTTCCGCTGGCCCTTATGAAAAAATCAGAGGTTTTTGAGCTTGCTCATGAGCTAGGCCTTGAAGCTGCCGAGCGTGACGAAAGCCAGGACTTTGTAAGCGCCGAATATTTTGATTTACTTTTTGCTGACGTACCATCTAAGCCCGGAGACATAATTGATCTTGATGGCCATGTTATTGGTCACCACCGCGGAATTGAACACTATACAATCGGTCAGCGCCGTGGCCTTGATGTTGCGGTAGGCTATCCGGTTTATGTTCATTCAATTGATGCAAAAAATAATGTAGTCGTTCTTGCACCAAATGCAGCCTTGGATTCTGTGGGCCTTATTGCAGATGATTTTGTATGGGCGGGCGGAGTAGAGCCACCGGACGGCTTTAAGGCTATGGTAAAAATCCGTCTTGCAAGCAAGCAGGTGCCTGCCACAATAGAGCGCTATACACCGGCTACAGAGGATGACTACAGCTACAAGGGCCAGGTGTGGAAGGTAAGCTTTGAAACACCACAGCGCGCCATTGCCCCGGGACAGTCTGTAGTACTTTATGACGACGGTGTAATTGTCGGCGGCGGTATAATAGCATCAGCCTTGCGAGCCTAGCGCTTGACACAACCTCCAAAAATAACTATATTATAAGTACATTTTTAATATATTTATTATTAATGGATTCGGTGCTCCCGAGTCCATTTTTTTTAGTGTGTAAGGCCGCTGGCGGCCGGTGTTAAATAGCAAACCGTTAAAAAAATTGCGAAAGCAATTTTTAGGTTTACTACTTTGGAAGGAAAATGGATTACATACCTTATTCAAAAATTAAATATTATTCAGAGTGTGCGCCGCTGGTAGAAGGTCTTGGCTACCGTCTGGTAGATCTTAAGATTGTGCCTGCAAAGACAATCACAAAAATTTCTGCAATCATTACAGGTACAGACCCTGCACAAAATATTGGCGTAAACGACTGCGCAAAGGTTCACCGCGTTCTTCTTGCAAGACTTGAAGCACTGCTTGGAACCGAAGAAACTACCATGGAGCTTACTTCTCCAGGAATTGAGCACAATATCAAAAACGCCGCAGAGTTTGGCGTATTTACCGGCCGTGAGGTTCGTGTGTGGGACAAAACTGTAAATGACTGGGTTGGAGGAACAATTTTATCTGCCGATGATAAGACTGTTACCCTCAAAGTCCAGGAGGGTTCAGAGCAGACAATCAGCTTTGAAAATATAGCAAAAGCAAAATTTGTATACAATATATAAATAAAAATTAAGGAGTTTTTTATGTCAGAAATGGCAGAGGCAATTCGCCAGTTAATTCAGGAAAAAGGTTATTCCGAGGATTCGGTAAAGCAGACAATTGAAAAGGCACTTAAGGCTGCATATAAACGTACTTATGGAACCGATGAAAATGCAATCGTAAAGTTTGCAGATGATATGTCGGATGTTTCCATTTATTCACGCAAGGTTGTTGTAGACGGTGTTTACGACCCTGTACGCGAATATGAGCTTGAAGATGCAAAAAAGCTTAGTGCAGACCTTGAAGAGGGTGATGAAATTGACCTTCTTGAAGATCCAAAATCCTTTGACCGTTCTGCCGTAGCTACCGGTAAGCAGACAGCACATCAGGGCTTGAACGAAACATTTAAAGATTCTCTTTACAATGAATATAAGGACAAGGTTGGAGAAATCATCATCGGTTATTACCAGCGCGAACGCAACGGCAACATTTATGTTGACCTTGGAAACGGCGGTAAGCTCGAGGGTGTTCTTCCTGTAAAGTATCAGTCTAAGCTCGAATTCTACGAAAAGAACGACCGCATTAAGGCTCTTATTCACGAGGTAAAAAAGACTTCTACAGGACTTCAGCTCATTCTTTCACGCAGCGACCCACGTCTTGTAAGCTCAATTTTGGAAAAAGAAGTTCCAGAAATTGCAGACGGAACTGTAGAAATTACAAAGATTGTCCGCGATGCAGGCTACCGCACAAAGATTGCCGTATATTCTAAGCGCGAAGAAGTAGACCCTGTTGGAGCCTGTGTTGGTCTTAAGGGTATTCGTATTCAGAATGTTATCCGCGAGCTTTTGAACGAAAAGATTGACGTACTCCGCTGGGATCCGGATCCTGTAGAGTTTATTAAGAATGCACTTTCACCTGCACAGGTAAACCGCGTTCTTATTATGGATGCAGATATGCGTCAGGCACTTGCAATTGTAGAAGAAAGCCAATTCTCACTTGCAATTGGCCGCCAGGGACAGAACGTTCGTCTTGCAAACCGCTTGTGCGACTGGAACATTGACGTTAAGACTGTTGAACAGGCTGCAGAGATGGATCTTTCTTCCTTCAGCACTGTTCAGAATGCACATGCTCTGTTTAATGATGAGGTTGAAGAAGAGACCTACGACGAAATTACAACAGTTGCAGAGCTTCCTGGAGTTGATGAAAGAATTGCAGAGCTTCTTAAAGAAAACGGAATCGAAGAGATTCAGGACTTTGTTGAAGCCTACGATGAAAATAGAATTAATATTGAAGGCGTAACAAAGGACGACCTTGATGCTGTAAACGAGCTTATTAATCAGAATGTAGAGTTTGTTGAAGAAGATGCTCAGACAGAAGAGCAGGCCGATGACGAAGCTCAGACAGAAGAGGCTGACCAGACTGAACAGACAGATGCTGCCGAAGAAGAGGGCGAAGAAGAATACTTCTGTCCTGAATGCGGCGCAAAAATTACTCTCGACAGCAAGGTTTGTCCTAACTGCGGAATTGAATTGGTATTTGAAGAGGACGAGGAATAGAATAATTTATGTCAGAAGAAACTGAAAAGAAACCAGAATTTGTAGTTCACAAAAAACAGCAGGATAGTACTCCTGCGGCACAGACTCCGGCTGCTCCAGAAAAAAAGAGAATTGTAGTCGTTAAGAAAAAGCCGGCTGCTGCACCTGCCAAAAAGGTAGTTGTTAAAAAGCAGGCTCCGGCAGCTTCTGGCGGCGAAAAGAAGAGCGAAGGTGCTGCTGCAGCTAAGACTCCTGTAAAAACCGAAAGCAGAGGTCATACACCGTTTGAACTTAATCCTTCACGCCCGAATGTAAAGGCAGGAAACCTTTCTGATAAGGGACGCACTCAGAATAAGGGTGGCAGCCGCAATCAGTTTGGTAATGGCCAGAAGGGAAGCTTTAACCGTGATGGTGGAAACGGCGGCGGCTTTACAGGTTCACAGGCCAGACAGGGCTATCAGAACCGCGAACGCGACGGAAACAAGGACGCAGGCTTTAATAAGGGCGGCTTTGGAAACAAGCAGGGCGGCTTTAATAAGGGCGGTCAGTCTGGTGGACAGCGCTTTGGTAACGGTGGAAATGCCGGTGGCTTTAGAGGTCCTCGTCCTGGAATGGGTGGAGCCGGTGCTGCACCTGCAATGCCAATTGATAATTCACGCTCACAGGGTAAAAAAGCAGCCTTTAAGGGCAAAAAACAGATATATAACCGCAAGGACGAAGAACAGTACGATGACAAGTTCTTTGAACAGAAAAAGAAGGTCGAAACTCCGGCCAGCGTAGTTCCAAAGTCAATTGATATTATGGAATCAATTTCTGTTTCTGACCTTGCACGCAAAATGAATCTTAAGGCAAGCGAAGTAATCGGTAAGCTCATGGGCATGGGTATGATGGTAACAATCACTCAGTCCATCGACAGCGATACTGCAACTCTTCTTGCCGCAGAATATGGCTGTGAGGTTCACCTTGTAAGCCTTTATGATGAAACAGTAATTGAAAGCGATAAGGATGACGGTGTAGAGCTCAAGCCTCGTCCACCAATTGTAACTGTAATGGGACACGTAGACCATGGTAAGACAAAGACCCTGGATGCTATCCGCCATTCACATGTTGCAGAAGGCGAAGCCGGTGGTATTACACAGTCAATCGGTGCTTACTCAGTTAAGACCGAAAAGGGTAGAATTACCTTCCTTGATACTCCGGGACACGAAGCCTTTACAATGATGCGTGCCCGTGGTGCTCAGGTAACAGATATTGTAGTTCTTGTTGTTGCTGCAGATGACGGCGTTATGCCTCAGACACTGGAAGCTATTGCTCACGCAAAGGATGCAAAGGTTCCTATCATCGTTGCAGTAAACAAGGTAGATAAACCGGAAGCAAATCCGGACCGCGTAAAGACACAGCTTAGTGAGCTTGGACTTACTCCGGAAGAATGGGGTGGAGACACTCAGTACGTTCACATTTCTGCTCTTAAGAAAGAAGGTATCGATGATTTGCTCGATGCAATTCTTCTTCAGGCCGAAATGCTTGAGCTTAAGGCTAACGATGAATGCCGTGCAGAAGGAAAGATTCTTGAGTCTCGCGTAGACCAGGGTCGTGGTGTTGTATCTTCTGTAATTATCCAGCGCGGTAAATTGCAGCAGGGAGATCCTTTTGTTGCAGGTATTTATTCCGGACGCGTTCGTGCCATGTTTGATGACAGAGGCCGCCGTATTCAGGAAGCAGGTCCTTCAAGCCCTGTAGAAGTTCTTGGTATGGAAGAAATGCCAAATGCAGGGGACCCGTTCCAGGTAACCGAAAGCGAAAAGGATGCACGCGCTATTTCTGCAAAACGTCAGGAGCTCAAGCGCTTTGAAGCAGCCAAGGCTGTTAAGAAGACAACTCTTGAATCACTCTATACTGATATTGCCGACAGCGAAGTTCGCGAGCTTAAGGTTATCATTAAGGCAGACCTTCAGGGTTCTGCAGAAGCACTCAAGTCTTCTTTGGAAAAGCTTTCTACCCGCGAAATCCGACTTTCTGTTATTCACTCAAGTGCTGGTGCAATCAACGAATCGGACGTTACACTAGCTGCTGCAGACTCAAATGCAATTATTATCGGCTTCAACGTTCGTCCTACACCAAAGGCAAAAACCTTGGCAGAACAGGAACAGGTTGAAATCCGCAAGTACAATATTATCTACAAGTGTGTTGAAGAAATTCAGGCCGCTATGGAAGGTATGCTTCAGCCGGATACTAAGGAAGAAGTTATCGGACAGGTTGAAGTTCGCGACACCTTTAAGGTTCCAAAAATCGGTATTATTGCCGGTTGTATGGTCAGCGAAGGTATTGTACGCCGCACTTCAAGCGTTAACCTTATCCGTGACGGAATCGTCAAGTTCACCGGTAAGATTTCTTCCCTCAAGCGCTTTAAGGACGATGCCAAGGAAGTCAGCACAGGCTACGAATGTGGTATTGGTCTTGAAAACTGGCAGGATATTCAGGTTGGCGATAAGCTCGAAATCTTTGAAATTGTTGAAGTTGCCAAAAAGCTTGGTAAAACAATTGCCGAAGAAGAAGCCGAAGCTGCTAAACGCAATGTTACTGCCGCAGGTTCAGAAGGAGCCGAGTAATGGGACAGTACAGAATCCAGCGGCTTGACGACCAGCTCCGCGATGAGATTTCACAATTGATTCTTCGCGGAGAGGTTAAAGACCCGAGAGTTAATACTTTCCTTAGCATAAACAGGGTAGAGGTAACAAAAGACCTGAGCTATGGCAAGGTCTATGTTTCTTCTTTCCTGGCAGACAGTGATATTAAGCTTGGAGTAGACGGACTTAATGCAGCCGCCGGTTTTATACAGAGAGAAATTTCCAAAAAGCTCAGAATTTTCAAGTTCCCTAAGCTTACCTTTGTCGTAGACAGCGGCATGAAAGCCGGCTTTAACATGGTTCAAAAGCTTAACGAACTTGAAAAGAATGCGGCGTCCGAACCAGTCGAAACGCCAGCAGACTCTAACGATTAATTATTGAAATCCAATAAATCCACCGAATACCCAGCCTTCAAGGCCTGTTTCTGGTTCTGTAATATAATACCAGTGGTCGGTAAATTTATTGATTGTTTCTGTTGATTCAGTCCTTAATGAAACATATATTGCAGGTGTATCTGCAGATTCAATCTGGCCTACAACCTCTCCGGCAGTTCCCGGCATTGAGCGTACATTTATCTTAGAACCATCTGGATCATAAATAACTGCGTAAGCCTCGTACTGTTCAATTGTATCATCAGAGAAGGTGCTTATATTCAAAATCTTATTGATTTCTCTTGTAATATAGCCTTCGATAAGAATTGAAGTTTTGATTGACTTTGCATTGTTCAAAAGCTCCTTCTGAAGCTCTTCGTTCTGAGTTGCACGTGCAGTTTCAAGAAGAATTACAGCCTTAACATCCTTATCAGAGCTGCTTATGTTTTCTGAATTTACATAACGTGTTCGTTTTACGCCTTCGTTTGTATCATAGAAAATAATCTTTCTGTAGGTAATGTTCATTTCCTTTGTGGTGTCACCTGCAACAACAAAGGTCCCTGTTTCGAGCATTGCGTTCCTGAAGGCCTTAAGTGTTGGTCTTGTAAACAATACTGCGTCTTCCTGAATAACAGAAGCACCGTCGGCCGGCTCTGCATCTGTAAGCTGAACATAATAAGTATTCTTATTATATTTTACTTCATAAAATTCTACGTCGGTGTAGGTTTTGCTTGAAGTAACAAGATCCTTTATTACGGTTTGCGAAGAAGCAAGCTCAAGCTCGGTTCCTGCGCGTACTGTTTCTGACCATTCAACACCGTTTGAATCGTTTGCCTTTCTAAGAGGTCCGTTGTCGCGGAGCATGATGATTTTTGATGGAGCAGCAAAAAGACCTGAAACAGTAAGGATAATTAAAGTGAATAATACTGATAGCTTTTTCATGTTAGTTTCCTCCATTCAAAATGTCTTCGTATGCAGCTATAAGCTTCTGTTCCATATAATCTGAAACAGGCAGGTTAGCAAGCTCTGTAAGAATTACATCTCTGATTTCCGGCTTGAGGTTTTTGTTGGCAGTAATATTATTGAGAGTCTGAAGGGCAAGAATGTCTGCCGGCTCACACATAACATTTTCTGCCTTGATATAAACATCTGTACCGAATGGAGTAGCGCTGTAATAGGTAATGCCTATAAAATCAATATCAAGGTCTGTGTCTGTAGTTTTTGAAGCATTATTAACTGCTACAACAGTTCCTTCTTCAAGCTTTTTAGTAGTTGCAGAGGTTCCGTCCGGAGAAGAATAGATAAGAGTGTCTGCAGTAATAATTCCTGCTTCAAGCTGTGCGTTATTTGTAATAAAAATATCGCGGGTCCAGTAGTCCTTGTCGTAATAGCTTATGCGAACAAAGTTAAAGGTTTCTTCCTTTCCTGAGCTTAAAAGTCTGATTGCTTCCTTCTGCTCAAGCTGGCCGTCCAGTAAATAAACCTTAATCTGTTCACCAATCTGGGCCTCGTCATTGTAAACCATTTTGCCGTCTTCATTTTCCAGATAGAATGGTGTTCCATCGTACAGGATGATTGAGTTTGCGGTTTCCTGCTTTACTGTTTTTGCAGAAGACTTTTTTGTTTCTGAACCAGCCGAAGCTGCTTCACCTTCTTTCTTTTCTTTGTTACAGCCTGTAAAAACAACAGCAAGGCATAACAAAATTAAGAAAACTTTTGTTTTTTTCATACTTCCTCCATATCTTTTTTAATAGTATTTTAATTATAACACGGAATATTCTACTTCTCAAGAATTGTAAAGCTCCTTCGCAGAATATTGCCGTTGCTGTCGGTAATGGTAAGAATGTGCTTGCCGGGCTCGGGATTAATTGTTATTTCATGCTTGCCTTCGGTAACACCTATAAACTGGCCGTCCACATCCCAGTAAATTGAAGCTTCGTTAGACCTTGAGGCAACCTGCATTACCATTGCGCCTGGGCTTCCATCCAGCTCTACAGGAATAATAAGATTTGCATCAGGGGCCGGGAATACTATGGAAAGATTGTCTTTGGTAGAAGCCGTATGCCACGGAACAAATTCGGGTAAGGTGCGGTAAGAAATATTATTGTTTTTGTACCAGTATTCAAGGTTAGGCGGAAGCACAAAGCATTTTTCAATTTTTGGACTTGTGCCGTTATATTCTCCGGCTTTTTGACCAATAAGGTCTTCGGCGGTGGCGCGGTACTTTCCGTCGGGGGTAAATGAAACTGTAGTGCAGTAAGGACACACCTGAGGAGTAATTGCTTTTTTTGCACGGAGTATGGTTTTTGTTTCTGCACAATTCTGTCCTGCCGCATAGCCTGAATGAACACAGACAGTCTGAGCAGTAAATTCTTCTACCGGTTGGGCTGGCCAGGTGGTTGCGGGGAGTGTAGAAAAAATATTAAACAAAACAGGTGCTGTTGTGGAAATACTTTTTAAGTCCGGGGTACCTCTGCCCGAAGCGTTTCCTACCCATACGGCAACTGTATATTCAGGAGTAACGCCTATTGCCCAGGCATCTCTGTTTCCGTTTGAGGTTCCGGTTTTCCAGGCAATCTGCTTGGAGTTAAGATATTTCTGCCAGTTTGCTTCGTCGTCGGGGCGTATTCCTGTAGAAAGCACCTCCAGGGTGATCCAGGCGTCTGCCACCGAGAAAGGAGAAGCCTTTTCATTACCAAGCGCCGTGTTCATAAGGTTTGCGTAGGCTCTGGCAGCTTCCCACATAGTAATTTCTCCGCCGCCAAGAATGAGAGGGAGTCCGTAATCATCGGAGGTGCGGTTAAAGGTTGTAAAGCCTGACTTTCTAAGAATGTCTAAAAAGCGGTTTATTCCAAACTGCTGCAGCTCCCTTATGGCCGGAATGTTTAAGGAACGGGTAAGCGCTTCGGAAGCTGGGACAGCGCCTGAATAAATTGAAATATTATTGTCGGGCTTGTAGCTCCCAATTCTGGTGGGAATATCTATTACAAGCTGGTCCTGCAAAAGCTCACCGGAATCGAGCATAGCCGCATACAAAAATGGTTTTAAAAGACTTCCCGAGCTTCGCTTTGACTGAATTATATCTACCGCATAAGAGTCCAGGTTTCTTCCGCTCATGCCGGTGTTTCCGCAATAGGCAAGCACATCCAGCGTTTGTGTGTCAAGAATGAGCGCTGCCGCATTGTCTATTCCTTTTTTACCGAATTCCTGCGACCAGTATTCAATGATTCTGGTTGTGTTTTTCTGGATGGAATTATCTATTGTGGTATAAAACTTGGTTTTGGAACCCGAGCTTTTTTTCTTTGAATATTCAAGATAGTGGTACGCATCTGTAGGAAGAGCATAGGGCTTGGAAGGAAGACTTTCTACAAGCGAAAGCTCGTAGGTGTTCTGGTCTATGATTTTTTTATCCAAAAGCTTTTGAAGCAGGGCGTTTCTTTTTTCAAGCAGGATTGATGAGTTAGCGCCCGGATAAACAAGGGCCGGCTGGTTAGGTAAAACTGCAAGGGTGGCTGCTTCTGCCCAGGTAAGCTCAGCAGGCGGACGGTTAAAATAACGCCACGAGGCTGCTTCGAGTCCTATTACGTTTCCGCCAAAGGGGGCGTTTGCACAATACAATTCAAGCAGCTTTTTTTTGGAAAAACGAATTTCAAAAATGATTGCCGCCAGTGCCTCCCTGCATTTTTGTGCATAGGTGCGCTTCTGGTTTCCCATAAGGATACGCATTGTCTGCATGGTAATTGTGGAGCCGCCCGAAACAATTCTGTCCTGTTTAATATTCTGCTGCAGGGCCCTGGCAATTGAGATTAAATCCACTCCGCAATGAAAATAATAGCGTTTGTCTTCGTATAAAATTATACAGCGGCGGAATTTTTCGGGTACCTTGCTTGGTTCAAATCTCCATTGCTCGTCCTTTGCAACCTGAGCTCCAAGCAGAATGCCGTTTTTGTCATAAAGCGCATAAGAGTAATTCTGCGATTTTTTTAATAGAGATGCCGGATAAATAAAAACGGTAAGCACAAGCAAAAGCAGACACAGGAGAATAATCCCCAGTGTCAGCTTTGTCCTGAGCTTAAGACGTACGCCAGGCTTTTTCATTACTTAAGCATTTTTACAGTAAAGCCCGGAATTACTGCCTTAATGGTATCGTCGTACATTGCCTGGGCATAAATTGCCGGAACAACAAAGTTTCCACTGTAAGCAGCGGTTACTGTAAAGTAGAAGTCCTTGCTTGCTTTTGCGTTCAAATCAAAATAAGTATAGATTGCATCATCCCTTATATCCTGGTAGGTGTAATCTGAGCTTCTGTATTCTGCATTTGCAAGTCTTTCGTTTGCAAATTCCAGACAGGTTCCAACCGGAATTGTAAGAACAATATTCTTGATTTCGGAAGCAGTAGGATTTGAAATGTGAATCTTAAGCGAAACCTCTTCGCCAGATTTAATCTTCTTAAGCTTATCAAGGCCTGTTGCACTCATAGAAATTGTATTGTTCTGTGCAGCTTCTGTTCCTGCTGTAGAAATACCGGAGCAGATCATAGTTCCGTACAAGGTTGCATCACCGGTATTCTTAACGCTTACATTCTGACCAGGGAATTTAGTAGAGAAGGTAAGCGATTCGGTAATTGCCTTTTCCTTAAAGCTGCCCGACTTTTCGTCTATATCATTCCAAAGGGTATACTTTCCTTCCGAAGTCTTTTTGTTGCTGTAGTAAGGAAGCAGTGAGAACAAAAGCCATGCAGTTTCCTGAGTGCTGAGCCACTTGTCAGAAGAAAGTGTATCTGCAATTTCCTTGGCAAGACTGTCAGACTTTGTAGAGCTCTTGCTGTCAATCAAGGTTGCTGCAAAAAGCTCAAGAGCCTTTTGTCTTATAGATGAGCTAAAGTCGCCGCCTGTGCTTCTGAAGGCACTCTTTAATCTGCCAATTCCGTCAAGCAAGTCCTGTGCAGTCTGCTTTCTTCCTGCAAGACTGTAAGCACCCGAAAGCAAAAGCTTAGCTTCGTTGGTAAGACTGCTGTCTGCAAGGAGTCTGTTCATAGCGCCAATATTAGACTTGCCTGCAAGAGCCAGAACAAAGAGTCTGTAAGCCTGTACGGCTGCAGTTTCGTCGTTTCTAGAATACTGCCATTCTTCACTGGTGTTTTCGAGCCAGGTAAGAGCCGGCTGGTAAATTGTATCTGGAACGCTGTAGCCGTGCTTCTTTGCCTCGGTCATAAAGTGAGTTGCATAACAGGTTCCCCACGCGTGAGGAGAGCTGTTTCCAGGCCAGTAGCCCATTGCACCGGAGCTTGTCTGGTAAGTAGGGTAGCGTTCAATTACAGACATTACATTGTTCTTAATCTGGTTATTCTTTTCCGGACTAAGATATGTAAAGTCAGAAAGATAAAGCTGTGGGAAGCCGCCGGAGGTTATCTGCTCAATACAGCCGTGAGGGTATTCAATAAGGTAATCAAGACGACCGGAGAAGTTTATCTGCTGCAGGGTAGAAAGCTCAACCTTGAGTGTTGCACCCTTTTCGGAAGGAGAGCTTGTAGTTACAGAAACAGTGGCACCCGGCTTTACAACAAAGTTAGATGAATAAGTAACAGGAATACCACGCGACATAATGTCCACAGGTGTAGAATTCTTGGTGGTGTTCTTAGTATCCTTTGCCGTAGTTTCAAACAGAACATGACCCGGATTCTTTGTTGCAACCTCAAAGTTTACAACTACATTTCCGTTGCCAGGAACCGTAATGTTTTCTGTCTTAGAGAAGTTTAAGATTCCTCGTCCTGCAAAGCTTACAGAAACCTTTTTTTCAAAGCTTTCGCCGTTGAATACAGTTACCGGAATCTGAACCGTTTCGTTTGTTCCCATAGTGCGAGGGAATACAGGCTGGGCCATGAGTGCAGATTTTACAGGAACCGATTTTTCTGCAGTTCCATATGCACCGTTATTTCCGGCAACAACAATTGCCCTTACAGCACCTACATAGTACGGCATTTCAAATTCGGTAGTTTTCTTTTCGCCTGCCTTTATAGTGTATGGTCCAAAATATCTTACAACAGGAGCAAAGCGGTTTTCGTTATTCTTTGCATTGTTCAGAATATCTTCGGAACCACCAATTGCAAGCATGGTTTCGAGCTTGCCGCTGTAGGCATTGATAATGTATCTGTAGATATCCCAGTTTTCAAGCTCAGAAGCTTCCTTCTTGTAGAACTCTGATTTCAAATCAGGGCCATGGAAATTAGTAAGTCCCAGTAAGCCTTCATCTACAACTGCAAGAGTATAGGTCATAGCCTTGCCCGAATTTTCAGAAACTGTAAACGAAGCAGTCTTGTTTGGCTCAAGGGTATCTGCAACCTTGATAACAGGATTAAGTACAGTTTCCGGATCATCGACCATAATCGGTACAACGCCGTAAAGTCTTATAGGAAGACTGTTTGCCGTCTGCATATGCGGCTGTATGAGGCTAAGGTGAACGTAAATGTTTGGAGACATATCCTTGGTAAGCTTGAGGCTGTAAACATTTGTTCCCTTCTTTGTTTCCATGCTGAGCGACTTAATGAGCTTGCCGCCTTCTTCTATGCAGATATAAGCAGTAGCCTGTGCGCTTGATTCAAAAGAAATTTTTGCTGTCTGACCAACTGTGTAGGACTTCTGGTCTGCAGTAAGAGGAAGCATAGCAGCACTGCCTGTTCCTCCCTCCTGAGCACGTCCGGCCCAGCCCGGCCAGTCAATATAAACAATCTGAGAAGCGCAATGTCCTTTTGAACCGTCCTTTACTTCTACAAGGTAACGGCCCCAGTCAGGATATTTTACGCTGAACTTAAATGAGCCCTTGCCGTTTTTAACATCAAAGGAACCTGAGGCTACCTTATTGTAATAGCGTGAAGAAACATAGGTGGCGCTTGTGTAGGCATCCTTTTCCCACCACCATTTCCATTCAAGCTTATAAACCGTATAAGTAAGATTTGCAGAAGAAACAGGAGCACCGCTTTGAGTTAAGAGCACTGTGTCTACAGTGTGGTCTGTATCGGTAAGCAGCATGTTTCTTGTTGCATCGCCCTTAGGAAGCTTAATTCCAACATAGCGTTCAAACGGATAATAATCCATTGAGGTTGACTGTGTAGAGAAGGCTCCCGAAGGCTCATAGATTCTTGAAACAAAATTTGCCTTGAGCTTGCCCGGCAGATTATTTCCAGGATTAAAATAGGCGCTAAAGCTTGCTTCTGACTTATCATTAAGCTCGCCGGACCATATTTCGTCCCTGCTGTAATTAATGTCATTTAAAACATTTGTAAAGGTGTATTCAGAATAGCCGTCAAAGTCGGTTGTGGTTTCGGAGAAGGCAACAGAAACATCGGCCTTGTAATTTGGAACTTCAGCTCCGTGAAGCCAGGCACCCTTTAAGGTAAAGCGGTTATTGCTGCCGCTAAGATATTCTGTGTTTGAAGTAAGCTCAACAGAAAGACGGTTTGGAACAATTGATTCAATGCTAAGATATTTTGTCCAGGTGTTTCCGCCTATTGTTACGCGGCCTGTCCACAAGCCTGTAGTTGCGTTGTCGGCAGTTTTTGTAGTAATAGGGTAGAAGCCGTTTTTGGAATCTGTAAGCACCTGGGTGTCTGTAACGTGTCCAAGAGGATCCATGAGCTCAAAGCTTACCGGAATATCTGAAGGAAGATTTTTTTCAAGATCCTGGAGTACAAAGGTAAGGAAGAGCTCATCGCCCGGTCTCCATACTCCGCGTTCTCCGTAAATATATCCCTTAAGTCCGTTGGTTACCTTTTCACCGCCAATTTCAAAATGGCTTGTGCTAAGGTTTGTGCCCTGTGCAATCTTTAAATAAGAGGTCTGATTACTGTGCTTGGCAATAATAGAGAAAGGCTCCTTAGTTGTCTTAAAGATTACCTGCCCGTCGGAGTTTGTTTTTCCGGTTGTGATTGTAGTACCAACATAGCTTTTAAGCTCAATGCTTACGTTAGAAAGCGGCTTTGAGGTTTTGAGGTCCGAGGTAGTAATAAAGAGGGAACCGGTGTTGTCTCTTTTGGCCATAATACCAATATCAGAAACAAGCACGTTGCGCGAAATTACGCTTGAAGAATTATAGCTTGGAACATAAAAGGCCGGATGGCAAGGATCGTTTCTGTACGACCAGTATTCCTGGCGCTGTCTGTAGTTAACGTTTTCGTAATAGTCCCAGCTGCTCTTTTCGTTATTTGTAGGAACTGAATATTCTTCGATGGAGTCAGGTGGCATAGGCAGGTCAGAAAAATCGTGAGCGCTCTTGCAGACATATTTTATCTGGTCCTTTCTGAAGCTTACCCTTATATGATACATTCCACCTGAATATTTTTTTACAAGTGTTGAAAGATCAAGTCCGCGGGCAATGTATTTGTTCTGCATGGAATTATCCCAGTCAAAGCTGATTTTCTTTTCCCATACAGGCTCGCCGACCTTTGCAAGATTATAAGTTCCGTCTAACTCGTTATCCTGAAGGAACTGATTCATATTGCGTTCATAAATCTGATAAACCTGAACAATTACTCCGGTAAGGTTCATGGTTTCAATAGGGAATACAGCGCCCTGGCTTGTAGGCAGAATGACATTGCTGTTCATAAAGCGAACCTTAGGTATTTCCCAATTGTCCGAAAGTGTTACCGAGTCTGCCTTTGCAAGATAGATTCCGTCGCTGCTTTGAATACCAAGCTGAAAGTCTACAGTCTGAATGTCACTCCAGTTTGAATCACTGAAAAGCAGAAGATTGTTGCCGTGAATTGAGGCAGTAAAATTATTATTTGATTTGCCGTTTTTGTCGCTGGCCTTTACAAAGGAAGTGATGTCCTGTGAAGGATCCAGAGTTTTTGAAAAGCTTACAAGAATGGTGTTGTCTTTTTGTGTGTTTATATCAATGATAGAAAAATCATCCTGGCCCGGAATTGGAATGAGCTTTTTTCCGTCAGAAAGCTTAGTCTGAGCACGGTTCATTCCAAGCTCTTTACCAGACCATTTGAGCTCAAGAGTTCTGTCCTTTTTCTGATTATCCTGAACATCAACAGAAAAGCTCCATTTTTGAGGAGTGTCGCTCTGCTTCCAGCTAACCTCCTGCTTTTTAGAGCTAAGACTTGCATTAAGCACCTTGCTGATTACCTCCTGTGTAACAGGAATATCTGTTGTTACAGAACCTGTTACCTTGTAGGCAGGAGCCGCAGCGTCAAGTCTTATTTCGTCAAATTCAACAGAGTAGGACGGGCTTTCTACATAAAAATCCTGAATAAAGTCTCCGCAGTCCTCGTCAAAAAGCTTTTTCAAATTTGCCTTGAGCGTGAGCTTTGAATTTCCCTTGTAGGGTTCGTCAGGTGTAAAGGTTGCCTTGTTGTCGGAATATTCCCATACACCCTTCATCTTAGGACTGATTTGGAGTCCCTGACCAATTGGGATTTTAGGGCTTTCCTTAAAGCTGATAGAAATAGGAGTAAGGCGGCCTATAAACTGTGGTGTGATAAATTCAACCTGAGATACTGCAGCGTTGGAAACAGACGAAGTTTTTGAAAGCTTGCTGCAGCCACTAATTAAAAATACTGATAAAACTGAAATAATAATAAACTTTGTTTTCATAAGTATATTATATAACAGTTTTTTATTATTTTCTATTTATATTTTAACAGATTACAAAAAGGTGATGCAGGCGGCCCTGGTCAGTTTTTTCGAAAAGCCCGGTAAAGATTTTTTCTTTTGTAAACACCGCGCAAAGCGTATTGCAGGGAAGGTCATGAAGATTTATTCCAAACAGGGCAGAACGCAGAGGCTTTCCGTTGTAATAATCCATTTTGGCCTGGTCGCTCACTAGAAAAAGATTTGTAAAGCCGCAAAGCTGTGAGGTTTTTTCATCAAAGGGTTTGATAGTAGTAAGGATTTGCGCCTGAAGCTTTTTTCGTTCTTCATCAAAAGAATATTTCTGGTAGGTTAAACTGTTTTCCTTCATGGAGGCCAGCTGTTCTTCCATATTTTGAACTGCCTTTTGTATTGTAAAATCCTTTACGTCGTCGTAGCCCGCAGCGTCTTCAATATTAAAGGTTCCAACGCGGGTTCTGTATAAGCCTACAAGATGAGCAGCAGAGCCGCAGTGCTGGGCTATGTCACGCGCAAGACTACGGATATAGGTGCCTTTGGAAACTGAAAAATCTATGAGCGCATAAAGGATTTTGCCGTCATCAGTTTTCTGAACTTCTTTGAGAAGGGCTTTATGAACGGTAACCTTGCGTGAAGGAACCTGAGCTTCTTTTCCCTTGCGTACAAGCTCGCTGGCACGCTTTCCGTCCACATGAATGGAAGAAAAAACCGGTGGAATCTGGTCATAGGTGCCTGTAAAATGCTCAAGACTTTGAACAAGCTGTTCCTGAGTAGGAAGCGGATCGGTTTTTACAACGTTTCCTGTATATTCAAGCGTGTCGGTTTCTTCGCCAAACTTTATAACGGCGCTGTATTCCTTGTCAAAATCGGTGATATAGGAAGAAAGTTTGGTCAATCGTCCTGTGCAGACTACGAGAAGCCCCTGTGCAAAGCTGTCAAGAGTGCCCGTATGCCCAACCTTAGTTGTTCCAAGCGCTTTTTTTACATCTGTAAGTGAAGTAAAAGAGGTGAGTCCAATTTTTTTTGCCAGAAGAACAATTCCGTCCGTAGCCATATTCTGAATTATAAAAGTTTTTTGCCTCCGTTTCAAATGGATTTTTTTAATTTTTCTATGTCAAACGGGTTGACACACCCGTGCATATTTGATATAGTTTATAACATCACTTGTGAGTGATTCGGGCAGTTAGCTCAGCTGGTACGAGCGTCTGGTTTACACCCAGAATGTCGGGAGTTCGATCCTCTCACTGCCCAGGTTAAGGCTAGGTTTTATACCTAGCCTTTTGTATTTTTAAAGCCTTTCGTGTTCAGGAACTCCCGACATTCTGTCAGCCCTCAGTCGCTCCCGCTCCTTCGGAACATTTTGTCGGATAATCCTAAAAAAGAGCTTTCGCTCTTTTTTTTTAACGGATTTCCGATTTGAGTATGTCGGGAGTTCGATCCTCTCACTGCCCAGGTTAAGGCTAGGTTTTATACCTAGCCTTTTGTATTTTTAAAGCCTTTCGTGTTCAGGAACTCCCGACATTCTACGAGAGGCTCGATAAATCTCGCCTTGAGCCATTTTGTCGGATAAACCTAAACTGACCCTGGCGGCTCAGTTTTTAACGGTTTTCCGATTTTAGGCTTGTCGGGAGTTCGATCCTCTCACTGCACAAAAGCCTGGGAGTTCGATCCTTTCACTGCCCAAAGGGATGGGAGTTCGATCCTCTTACTGACCAATCATAAGAAGGAGTGGGGGATCTTTTTTTTTCAAAAGGGTTTTTTTTGTGGTAAAAATGGCCGAAATTTGATAGTATGAGGGTGATGTGTAAAAGAAAATTGGGGGTGGGGCTCGCTGCTGGGGCGATTTTAGGATTTCTCATTTCTTGTTCTAATCCGCAGGCTACGGGGATTAAGACTTCGGATAATACTTTGCGTAATGAATTGAGTGCAAAGTCGCAGAATACTGTGTGGACAAAGGATATAGAAGGCGAGCGGCTTAATGCAAAGCTTAATCAGTTTATAAATATTGCAGACAAAAATCTTATGAGCCCGCAGCTGGTTCAGTCTATAAAGGGTGTGACAGCGCCTGTGTATCCGCAGATAAAAGAGCTGGCAAGTCTTGATACCTCATCCATGAATTCAATCCTCTTAAATTCAGTCAAAGAGTTTTGCGACGCGCTCAAGGATGGAACAGAAGGTCTTTCTCCATATTTTGATTCAGAATATTTTTTCAATTATGTTTTCTTTAAAAATGATTTGAAGGAAGTGTGGCAAACAGAACTTAAGTCGGGCGAAAAGCTTTTTGACAGATTTGTTATCTGCAGCGCCTTTGAAGGGGACGAATTGATTCAGGTTCCAGTAAGATTTTATAAGGGCAAAGAATATATTGATTTATCTATCTTTTTGTCTTACCATGTAGGGTATAAGATTAATCAAATTGAAATAATCAGGTGGGGGAAACTGAATGGAGAAACAGAAAAACAACAGTAGCTTTGAATTGGACAAGGAAAAGCTCTCTGGTATTGAACGTGAGCTTGTTCTTCAGTATCTGATGGATGGAAATGTTCCTGTAACTCTAACTCCTGTAAACGAAGAAAAAGCCTCTGAATCAAACGAAGGAATTCATCCGCTTGCTTCACAAATATTTCCAGTAGCCCTAAAGCCGGAGCACATAAAGGTTCAGAAAAACGGAAAGATTCATCTTGAAAATCCGCCGCAGTCTGTTGTGGGCTTTGCGGGAAAAACTGTCCGTGTAGAATTTTATTTTAATCGCGTTGGCCTTTATTTTTCTTCTCTTGTAGACCAGGATAAAAAGGGTCTTTACATTCTTGTACCTGATGTACTTAACCGCATAAAGGACGTAGAAGAAAAAACTGATTACGACTTTTCTGCAGTTTTATACTTTGAAGTAAATGCCAAAAAGGATATAAACACTCAGTGCATTCCGTGGGAAAACGAAGTGCTTTTTTCACGCCCGGTGTGGAAGTCTATTCCGCTTGAAAATCAAAAAATTGCCAAGGAATATCTGGAACAGTTTGTAGAAGCTGCTAAAGTAAAAAAGAATGCAGGCAACGGCATTCAGCTCATTCCTGTGTGCAACTATCTTACCTTCCAGGGTGATCAGAAAATCCAGGCAATAGAAAACCGCGTTATGCCGCTTTCGATTTTGTATGTTGATCATGAACGCATTGTGCTTGGAAGCG
This sequence comes from Treponema sp., assembly GCA_017616165.1. Classification (GTDB taxonomy): domain Bacteria; phylum Spirochaetota; class Spirochaetia; order Treponematales; family Treponemataceae; genus Treponema_D. The sequence continues at coordinate 18,295 of JAFZYR010000014.1, read as the reverse complement.
AAAATGCATCGGACAATTATGAGCTGGGACATGAATACGGACTTAAACTTTGCTTTTCCATAAAAAACAGCCCGATTCTTTCGCGCGACATTTTTGTTACCTGTGTTGTAAACAATGTCTACACCGCACAGGACAATAAGCGCAAATGCATTGACTTTGTCTACACCACGCTGCAGGAAGAAGATTTACGTTACTTGTATGAGAAGGCTACAAAGAGATTGTTTGTATAAAGATTGTCGGGCTTGACCCGGGAATCTATTTTTTAGATATCACTCTTTTATTACCAAGTATCACCGACACAAAATTCAAATAAGGAATATTCTCGCAGATAATCTTGATGATTACCATCATTGGGACTGCAAGAATCATGCCTATAAAGCCCCAGATGTAACCCCACAGGGCCAGGCTTACAAGAATGGCAAACGGGCTCAGGCCAAGGCGCTGTCCTTCAATACGAGGCTCCAGAATCTGTCCAAGTGTAAAGTTTACTGCAATCATAAACAGGAAGATAAAAATCACCTTGCCGTAGTGCGGATAAAACTGCAGCAGTGCAAAAATTGTCGTAAACAGTGTAGAAATGATTGAACCAAAGGTCGGAATAAAATTCATTACAAAGGCAATAAAGGCCCAAACAATAGGGAAGTCAAGCTTAATTATAAGCGCTGCAAAATAAACAAGGAGCCCGGTTGCCAGCGAAATAAAAAACTTGATTGAAAGAAAGTGAACTACATCTTCACCAATCTGCTGTGAAATATTGAGTATGGTCTGCTTGTTTTCATCCTTTACGGCATTTGTAATTCTGCGCTTAAAGCCCTTTATTTCTATGAGCAGGAATGCAAACATAATCAGGATAAGCAGCAGCGATTTACTAAAGCTAAGAACTCCACTGGATATTCCAAGTGCAAGCTCCTGAACGTAGTTGCGTACCTCCAGGATATCCCACATATTATTGAAAAAGCTTTTTTCTTCGTCTATGGCAAGATTGAACTGTTGAGCAATCATTTTGTAAATGGACATAAAGCGGGTTTCGTATTTTGAATATTCACTCGCAATTGTTGTAACGCCCTTTACAAGAATGCCAGAAACAAAAAAGATTACAACAAGAATTACAACAACAATAAGCAGCGAGCCAACTACCCAGTTGATTTTTGCTTTTACTTCAAGATTGCGTACAACCGGGTAAAAGGCCAGCGCCATAAAAATTGCAATTGCCACAGGAATTAAAACCGACGACAAAACCTTGCACAAAAATCCCATAAGGATAAATGCAAAAAACAAGAGAACAAAAAAGATTGGCTTACTATAGTCTCTTTCCATTACTTCTTAGGCAAAATTTTATCAAAGCCGCAGTATGGTACCAGCACCTCAGGAATTGTTACAGAGCCGTCGGCATTCTGATAGTTTTCAAGAATTGCAAGCATTGCGCGGCCTACTGCAATTGCAGTTCCGTTGAGGGTGTGAACATACTTATTCTTTCCGTCGTCGTCCTTAAACTTAATGTTCAGGCGGCGTGCCTGGTAGTCTGTACAGTTAGAAGTAGAGGTTACTTCACCGTATTCACCACCGTTGCGGCCAGGCATCCAGGCTTCCAGGTCCCACTTGCGGTAGGCCGGAGCACCAAGGTCACCTGTACAGGTATCTACAACATGGAACGGAAGTCCAAGTCCTTCAAAAATTTCTTCTTCAATCTGGCGGAGCTTTTCGTGAATCTCGTCACTCTGCTCGGGAGTAGAGTAGGCAAACATTTCTACCTTGTCAAACTGGTGAACACGGTACAAGCCCTTAGAGAACTGACCTGCAGCACCGGCTTCGCGGCGGAAGCAGTGACTCAAACCACCGTAGAAACGAGGAAGTGTAGCCTTGTCCAATATTTCATCCTGATGATAACCGCCGAGTGTAATTTCTGCAGTTGCTACAAGACAGGTTCCTTCTTCTTCAATTGAGTAAACGTTGCTTTCGTTTCCGCGTGGATTAAAACCGATTCCCTTAAGAACCTCTTCCTTTGCAACGTCCGGAGTAATGAACATTTCAAAGTTGTGCTTGCGCAAAGTGTTGAGCGCATACATAATTAAGGCCTGTTCAAGGAAAACTGCCTCATTCTTAAGATAGTAAAATTTTGGACCACTAACCTTTGTTCCGCGGTCAAAGTCAATGATGTCGAGTGACTCACCAAGCTGAACATGATCCTTTGGCTCAAAGTCAAACTTGCGTGGAGTACCAACCTTTTTTACTTCAAGGTTTTCTGTATCAAGCTTTCCGATTGGAGCATCTGGATGAACCATGTTTGGAATCTGGCGTGCTGCTTCTTCGAGCGCTGCCTCAGTTTCCTTGGTTTCTGCTTCTACAGTTGTAATTTCATCCTTAATTGCCTTACCGGCTGCAATGAGCTCCTGACGCTTGTCGTTGTCGAGCTTCTGCTTCATAGCCTGTGCATTTTCGTTACGCTTCTGCTGAAGTCCCTGAAGCTTTGTAACAAGTGCTGTGCGCTTATCAAAAAGTTCAACAACCTTGTCTGCATCGGCTGTCATGTTACGGTTGATGATGTTCTGCTTTACAGCGTCAAGATTGTCCTTTATAAATTTATAATCCAACATAATATTTTTCCTGCCTTAGTTTTAGTTTGTCAAAGAATAAGTAATGGTTACTGTAGAAGTAATTTCTACATTGCCGGCTTCAATAGGTGTTGAGTAGCTGTTGCCTACAGACTTGAGCATTGCACCATTTGTGCTTCTTGAATATGAAGAAGGATTATAGCCCTCCTGAATATCAATTACATCTGCAATCTTACAGCCGCTTGCACCTGCAATAAGGCTTGCTGCATCCTGTGCATTCTGTACGGCAAGTGTACGTGCTTCGCGCAGAGAGTTTGGATTTTCCTTTGCCGAATAGCTGAAGGAGGTAAGTCCGTTTGCTCCGTTTGCAACAGCGCTGTCAATTACATCGCCGGCCTTTTCTATGTTGCGGATTAAAACCTGAACATAGTTTACAACTGTATATTTTCCAGGATAAGAATTTGAATTGTCCTGTGTAATTCTGTAATCGTCTGTGGTAATGTCGTCAGAGGCAACTCCGGCTTCCTTAATTTTTTCAATTACCTTTGTGGTGATTTCTGCATTCTTTGTGCGTGCAAGGTTTACGTTCCATTCCGAAGTTCTTACTATAAATCTTACCGAAAGCTGATCTGCAGGGATTGTTACAATTCCAGTTCCGGATACAGTTATGGTACGAACCTGTTCTGCCGGTTTATTTACTGTGCAGGACGAGCTCAAAATCAAGGCTCCTGCGGCTATTAAAATTAATGATACTTTTTTTAACATTCTTTTCCTCCTTATTAGTGAATGTCTATATAAAATCTTTTAAGATAGATAATTCTTTTGTTTGCGCTGTCCCAATATTTGCTGGCAGGATAACTGTCGCACAAGGACTGATAAGTATTAATTGCTTCCTTAATATTTTTAATAGGGGAGTCTGCCTCCAAAAGCTGACCAAGCATATAAAGCGCTTCGTCGCGTCCGTCGTTTGCATATTCAAGATAGGTTGTAAGATCGTTGTAGGCCTTAATATAATCCTTTGACTGAATGAGAGCTTTGGCCTGTGTCATATAAGCTTCCAGATCCGGAATTGCTTCAACACCTTCTTCGAGTACCTCTACAACCTCAGTCTCTTCGTCGTCTATTACAATCGGTTCGTCATCTTTTTTTGAAGCTGCAGGAGCCGTAGTTTTTGTTGTAGTCTGGGTTGCAGCCTTTGTTGTTGTCTGAGTTTCCTGAGGCTTTGCGGCTTCTGTCTGTTCAGCCTGCTGTGCCTTTTCTTCGGCTTCCTTCTTTTTGGTTGTGCTTGCCTTTGCCGGAGCTTCGGCCTTTTTAGGAACTACTTCCTTGTAATCCGGTGCATTTACAACTGTGCTTGAAGTTCCCTTTTTTTCCAGAACAGTAACCTCTATATAGTCGTCAATATAGTTGCCGGTAAGATTGTCCACCTTGTAAAAATGATGAATCTGAGTTCCTGCTTCCTTGGCAAGCAGAGTATATTTTGTGTCGGTTGTTCCAAGCTTGCGTCCACGGCTTGCAAGATTGTTGTACTCACTTGTAGAACCCATATAAATCCAGCCGCTGCCAGGGTAGGTTATAACCAGAGTTTCTCCTTTCTTTAAAGAAACGCTGCGGGATGGAGTAATTATGATTTCTTCGGGGGTTTCCTGGATTTCTATTGTTGGCTCGATGTCTTCTTCCAGGGGCCCTTCGAGAGCCTCAGGGACCCCGGAGAGTTGTTCAAGTTCGCCGTTAGTATTTGATCCGTCTTGTGGTTCCTCAGGCTCTTGCAGGACCACTTCAGATGGAGGCGTTACATCTTCATCGGCAACCGGCTCGACCAGCTTGGCCTGTTCGGCTTCTTCTTTTTCTTTTTGTTCGTTCTTAGTTCTTACGACCTCTTCATACGGAACATCAATAAGCTCAGGCTCAGTAATTTCTTCAAGCGGAGGAAAGTCAGGGTTGTCATAAGATAAGTCTGGTTCATTCTCCGGGGTTGTGGCATTGGCATCAACGTCTGCTTCAACTGCGGCTGCTTTGTCAACGTCAGCCCCGGCATCAGCTTCCGCCTCAGCTTCTGCAGCGTTTACGGCATCCTCTGCCATTTGTTCTAACTGGTCAATTCCAGCTGCATCAGGAGCTTCAATAACAAGTTCATCAATAGAGTCTATTTCTCCTGCAACCTGGTCCTTTGTAGAACCACAGGAAACAAGTGAGAAACCAGCTGCACAGATTAAAATAAAAAATACTTTTTTCATCATGGCGCCGCTCCTGTAATATCAGAAACTATATTGTCATTCGCTTTTTCCAGAGACGAAATATCTTTTTCGGTAGGAATCTCAAACCATTCTTCGGTCTGTTCATCTGACCACTTATCCTTTGTCTGCCTTGAAATATTATAATCCTTGTCAAACTCAGGGCCGTTAGGAATAAGAAGGTCTTCGGTAAGTACAATTTCCCTTGGAGCTGCAGCAGTGAACTTTTTTTTGCCCTTAGGAATACAGATTAAAAGAATGAGCAGAAGCAGAACACAAGCCCCAAGACTTGCAAACAAAATTGCATTGCGCTTATTGTCACGGCAGTAATCTGCAATCAGCTGATATAGAGAAACAATTTTTTCCTTTAAGCCTTCAAAAAAGCCCTTTATATCCATATATTATTCTGTTTCCCCGTTATTGTTTAAAGGCTGTTCCTTTTCCGGGTCGGTAATAGTTCCATCCGGATTATGAATACGGCGTGGAGGACGTGGAGGAATTACAACTCCTTCTTCCTCTGGTACATCTTCATCAACAAAATCATTAGTGCTGCGGTCAATTTCGGCACCGCGCTTAATATCCTGGTCAAGTCGCAGGGCAATTACCTTACTTACGCCCGACTCTTCCATTGTAATACCAAGCATTGTGCTGGCACCCATTACAGTCTTCTTATTATGAGTAATTACAATATACTGACTTACGTTTGCAAAGCTTTCGAGAGTAGTTACAAAGCTCGAAACGTTCTTGTCATCAAGGGCGGCATCAATTTCGTCCAGCAGACAGAACGGACTTGGGCGTACCTGGTAGGTTGCAAAGAGCAGGGCTACCGCAGTCATGGTCTTTTCACCACCACTAAGCAGGGCAATGTTTTCAAGCTTCTTTCCAGGCGGCTGTGCGTAAATATCAATACCGGAGCTCAAAATATTTGCAGGGTCTGCAAGCTTAAGCTCGGCGCGTCCACCATTGAACAGGCGGCGGAACATGTTGTGGAAATTCTTTTTAATCTGATTGTAGGTTTCTATGAACATCTCGGCAGATTTAGAACGGATTTCCTCGCTTACACGAACAAGGTTTTCAAGAGAGCGCTGAGTATCCTCGTAGTTTGTCTTCTGTCGTTCATAGCGTTCCTTTACCTCATTAAACTCTTCCGGAGCCATAAGGTTTACAGAACCAAGTGCATTAAAGCTTTCGCGGGCACGGGCTAGCTTGTCGCGTATGTCACTTGCAGGCGTTGTAATTTTATACATGCGCTCTTCAAATTCCATAAGGTCGCGCGAATATTTATCCTGGAAATTCTGCTTTACGTTCTTTATGTCGTTGTCCGAAGAATTGAGCGAAAGGCTAAGGCTTTCAACCTTTTCCTGGTACTTGTTCTGTTCCTCGCGTTTTTTGTTGAGTGTGTCGCTCTTGCCCGAAACGCTCTTGTTGCAGATTTCAATTTCCTTGTCCAGCTCGTTCATTTCTTCGGCAAGCTTTTTACCGCGCTGTTCAATTTCTGCAAGCTCTTCTTCAAGTTCAAGCACCTGTTCCTTAATTTCTTCTGCGCGTTTATTTTCTGAATAAAGCTCGTCGTTGGTTTCGGTGAGCGTATTTTTTTCGGTAGTGAGGGAGCGGTTGAGCATGCTTGTCTGATTCTGGCACGCAGTAATCTGCTCCTGCATCTGAATCTCGTTTATGCGAAGCTTGTTGAGCGTTTCGTTGTATTCGTTTATCTTGCGGCTAAGGTCTGCGTTCTGAGCATGAAGGCCTTCAATTTGACCGTTAAGCTCTTCTATGCGTGCAACATTCTGTTCAATCTTTTCATCAATGCCACGCTTTTTGGTCATAATACCCTGCGGTGAAAGGAACTCAGTAATGAATACCGGAGAAGCATTAAGATATTTTGTAAGCGCATCCTGCACTGTTGTAAGCTGAACCTGTGCCTCGCCAAAGGAGTCTGCTGCTTCCTTTACGGTTGCAAGGCTTTCATCTGCGCTGTGCTTCTGATTTGCAAAGTCATTAAAAATATTTTTGCGTCCGTCCAGGTAAATCTTGAGCTTACCCATGGCGGTATCCAGCTCTTCCTTGGCAAGCCGCATGGCACTGTCGCTAAAGCCTGCATCCTTAAGCTTTTTATCAAGCTCAGAAACAATGTCTTCGGTAATAGCGGCAAGCTCCTTTTGAAGCTCTGCGCGCTTGTTGTCCAGCTCTTCAATCTGATCTTTAAGCTGGCCTGCACGGCGGTCATTTTCAGTAATCTGAGAGCCCGAGGTCTGAATATTCTGCTGGAACGAAACAATGTTATCTTTAATTCCCTGAAGCTGCTTGTTTTTTTCGTGAAGCACTGCATTCTGTTCGTCAATTTCTTCCTGCAGAGTGTCAATGCGTTCTTGAATTGCGTTTATCTTAACCTCAAGGCTGCTTATCTTTTCTTTAATTTCACCGGCGCGTGAATTAGCCTGTTTAATGAGCTCAAGTTTTCCGTTTTTTTCCTGACCAATACCAATCAAAAGACCCTGCTTTGCATAAAGGTTGTTCTGCAGCTCCTTTACCTTGTCCATGTTTTCACTGATGGTATTGTTTATTTCATCAATTTCCTGACGAACCTTGTCACGCTTAGCCTGCATGTTTTTAAGCTCTTCTTCGTGGCGTGCCTTTTCCTGAACAAAGTTCTTAAGGCGCAGAAGGGTCAAGTCAAGCTCGTTTTCGTATATTTCTTCTTTGAATTTGCGGTATTTAATTGTTTTTTCAGATTGAATCTTGAGCGAATCATACTGGCGCTTAATTTCGTTGAGGGAAATTTCAATCTGCTGCATATTGATTCTGGTTTTTTCAAGCTCGCGTTCTGCTTCGGCACATTCGGCCTTACTGCGGCTAATTCCAGCAGCTTCTTCAAAAAGATAGCGGCGGTCTTCCGGCTTGCTCGAAAGTACCTGATCAATTTTTCCCTGTTCCATTACAGAGTAGGCAGCCTTACCAACACCAGTGTCCATAAAAAGGCGGCGGATTTCTGTAGGTCCGGCCTGTCGCTGATTTATAAAATATTCCTGGTCACCTGAACGGTAAAGTCGTCGTGTAATTGCAATTTCTGAATCATCAAGAGGAAGCAGTCCGTTTTCGTTTGAAAGTGTGAGCGTTACTTCTGCAGTGTTAAGGGAGGCACGGCGTTCAGTTCCGTTAAAAATTACGTCCTCCATCTTTTCTGCACGCAGGTTTTTTGAGCGGTTTTCGGCCAGTACCCACTTGATTGCATCAACGACATTACTTTTTCCACAGCCGTTAGGTCCCAGCAACGCCGTAATACCTTCTGCAAAATCTATATGAGTTCTGTCCGCAAAAGACTTAAAACCATAAATATCCAGACTTTTTAAGAACACTTGTTTCTCCGCCCAACCAAAAAAATGATTATTTTATCCTTATAATTATAATGATTTTTGAGGGGAAATTCAATTACAACATTGGTTCCGTAACTTTGCCATTACGGATCTGTTTAGGGTAAACTGTAAGACCAAACTTCTTTTCCAGCGCAGCGTAGCGTCTCATTTCTACTTCGTCTCCGATTACTACGTTTATGCCGCGTTTGCCGGCTCGGGCGGTGCGGCCGCTTCGGTGGATGAAAAAGTCATCATCTTCGGGGACGTCCATCTGGATTATGTGTGTGATGTCCGGGATGTCCAGGCCACGGGCGCCAAGGTCGCTGGTGATTAGGACCTTGCATTTGCCGCTTCGGAATTTGTCTATGGCGGCTTTGCGCATTTGCTTGTCGGCTTTGGCGTACAGAGCCATGCAGTCTACGTGCTTGTAGGTTAACTTTTTATAAATATTTTCTACCTGGTCGGAGCGTGAGGTAAAGACAAGTGCTTTTGCAGGATTTTGAGCGGCAAGAAATTTTCGAAGGAATTCAATTTTTTCCTGGTTTTCTGCATAGATGGCCCAGTGTTCAATGCTTTTGGAAAGAATGAACTCCTGAGGCATGGTTATGTTTTCGGAGTCTGCAAAAAAGATTCGGGCGCTTTTGTTTACGGTTGCGGAGCAGCCAATAATCTGACAGTCCTTGGCAACGCAGTTACGAAGATTATCGGTATCTTCAAAGCTTTCTTTTTTGAGCAGGCGGTCGCATTCATCAAAAACCAGGGCGTATAGTGAGCTTGCCTTGAGCTTTTTAAGACGGATAAGCTCTACAAGACGGGCTGCAGTTCCAATTACAATCTGAGGCTTTTCTTTGAGTGTTTCGAGCTGACGTTTAATTGGAGCACCGCCAATAAGCAGGGCAGTTTTTCTGTCGGTAATTTTTTTGGCAGCGGCATTGATCTGGCTTGCAAGCTCAAAGGTTGGAGCGCAGATAAGAATGCGAAGGGTAGTGGTGTCGCTGTCCTTTTCAAGCTTGTCTACAAGCGGCAGCAGATATGCATAGGTTTTGCCGGTGCCTGTTTCTGATTCAAACACAACGCTTTTGCCTTCTGCAATAAGAGGGATAATTTTTTCCTGAACCTTTGTTGGCTGCATAATCTGCAGCTGGTTTAGCTTTTGAACTATCTGCGGCGAAAGTGTGTTGAATGCGTTTGTAGCTGTACCCATAATTATTCTGCCAGTGTGCAAACTGCCTTTAGGGTTTCGCGGGTTGTTGTTTCCCAGTTGATGCGGCGTGCAACCTCGTGGCCCTTTTGTATCATGTTCTTTGCAAGCTGAGTGTCTTCTACTATTTTTTGAAGGTCTACTGCAATTTCTTCTATATTATCTGAATCAAAATATAAAGGAGCTTCTCCGGCCATTTCCTTGAGTGCGCCCTTGTTCGAGCACAAAACCGGAACTCCGCAGGCCATAGCTTCTGTTACAGGAAGTCCGGCGCCTTCGTTTACGGCAGGAAAAACACAGGCTGTTGAACCGCAGTACAGCTTTTGAAGGCTTTCCTGAGGGAAGTGTCCTGTTATAAAAATTTCGCTGGCGTATTCTGAATCGTAAGCCACCTGATGAATTGCCGGTGCATAAGGTCCGTCGCTTCCTACAAGCACAAGACGGTGCGGTGCGTTGGTGCGCTTTTTGAATAATTCAAAGGCCTTTATTAATTCTATATGCTTTTTGTCAGGACCCGAAAGGCGTGAGCTGTATATAAAATAAGGTCTTTTGATTGCGAACGGCTTTATGTCTACAAATTCACTGTCGGTGTCGGCAAGCGGGTAGAAAACCTTGTGGTCTATTCCGTTTTGAACTACGACAATTTTGGCCGGATCAAAGCCGCTTTGAATAAGGTCATCCTTGATATAAGAAGAAGCCGCAACTATAAGGCTTGAACGGTTGAGTGCCTTTTTAATGGCCTTGTGCTCTGCCTTGTCGCCTAGTGAAGAATAAACTCCGTTTAAGATGATAACAGATTTGGATTTGATTTTTCCGGGCAATACAATATGTGCGGCAGGAAAAATTACGGCATCATATTTGTTTTTGCGGCAAAAGGCCTTGAGTTTGTGGCTGTGCCAGCGTCTTATAGCCTTAAGGTTTTCATCAATGTTTACAGAGACAAAGGGAATTTCCTTGTTTGCAGTATAGGTATACCTGTCTATTTCCAGACCAAAAAGCTCGTACTCGCCGTCATCGGGAAGGTTTTTAATGCAGTTTAAAAGATAAGCCCCGGCTCCTGACTGTCCGTGCGCGCAGCCAAAGGCATCTATTCCGATTTTCATACTATATTTATGCTGTCTCCGTGGCCTCTGGAAGCGCTCTTATTATAGAGTGAATGTCCAGCTTTTTTTCGTGCTTTACAATATCCTTTGTAATAACCAGCTCTTTTTTACCCTGGATGTCCGGAATTTCAAACATTATATCCATGAGCATTTTTTCTACAATTGTGCGAAGTCCGCGGGCACCGGTTTTCTGTCTGATAGCTTCGCTCGCAATTTCTTCAATTGCTTCCTTTTCAAACTTAAGGTCTGCGTTATCAATTGCAAAGCTTGCCTGGAACTGCTTGGTAATTGCATTCTTTGGTTCTGTCAAAATGCAAACCAGATCATCCTTTGTAAGCTCCTTGAGGGCAACGGTAATTGGCATACGACCAATAAGCTCCGGAATAAGTCCAAACTTTACAAGGTCGTCCGGAGTACACTGGTTCAAAAGATTCATTTTTTCTTCTTCGTTCATCTGACCAATGTTTGAACCAAAGCCCATGGAGTGAGCTGCAATGCGCTGTTCAATAATTTTGTCCAGACCAACAAAGGCACCACCCAGAATGAACAGAATGTTTGTTGTATCAATCTGAAGCATTTCCTGGTTAGGATGCTTTCTTCCGCCCTGAGGAGGTACGCTTGCAAGAGTTCCTTCAATAATCTTGAGCAGGGCCTGCTGAACACCTTCGCCGCTTACATCACGGGTAATGGAGGTGTTTTCGCTCTTGCGGCCAATCTTATCAATTTCATCAATAAAGATAATTCCGCGCTGAGCTGCTTCTATGTTTCCGTCTGCTGCATTGATGAGCTTGAGCAGAACGTTTTCTACGTCTTCACCGACATAACCTGCTTCGGTGAGGGTAGTGGCATCTGCAATTGCAAAAGGAACCTTGAGCTTTTGTGCAAGGGTTTTTGCAAGAAGAGTTTTTCCGCTACCGGTTGGACCAATGAGCAGAACGTTTGACTTTTCAATTGTAACGTTGTCGCCCGAATCGGTAACCTTGTCCAGACTTGCGTTTGTGGCCATGCGCTTGTAGTGGTTGTAAACAGCAACAGACAAAACCTTTTTTGCTTCGTCCTGGCCAACTACATACTGATCCAGATAATCCTTGAATTCCTTTGGAGTAGGGACCTCATTCATTTCTATTGGAGTAAGCTCTGCAGCCTGAAGGTCAAGCTTGTCCTGGCAGGCAGAAATACATCTGTCGCAGATAAAAGCACCTGTTGGGCTTGCAATGAGTTTTCTATCTCTATCTGCCGGCTTGCCACAAAAAAAGCAGTAGCAGTTAGCAGCATTAAACATACCTGGTCTTTTCATTTTACAACCTTCTTAAGTTTAAGTCTGAATATTTATTTTTTGCGTGAAGGCATTACATGGTCTACAATGCCGTATTCAAGAGCATCCTGTGCCGACATATAAAAGTCGCGTTCGATGTCAGAAGAAATCTGTTCAACAGTTTTGCCTGTGTCATTTGCAAGATACTCAATAGAAAGCTTTTTAAGGCGGATAATTTCCTTGGCAAGAATAGAAATGTCACTTTCCTGTCCTTCTACACCGCCACGTGGCTGATGAATCATAACACGACTGCTAGGAAGTGCATAGCGCTTACCCTTTGTACCACCCGCAAGGATAATGGCAGCCATACTTGCAGCCTGACCCATACAGATAGTCTGAATATCACACTTTACATATTTCATTGTGTCATAGATGGCAAGTCCTGCAGTTACAACGCCGCCAGGAGAATTGATATAAATGCTTATATCCTTGTCCGGATTTTCAGATTCCAGAAACAGAATCTGTGCAACAACAAGGTCTGCATTGTATTCGTTAATTTCGCCATCCAAAAAGATAATGCGGTCTTTCAAAAGACGAGAAAAAAGGTCATAGCCTCTTTCGCCATTTCCAGTTCTTTCCCATACACTCGGGATGTTATTATTCATCATTTCGTTCATATATAAATTGTTCCTATATATTTATAATATAATGGATTTTTTGAAAAAAGAATATAGAAAAATAAAAAAAAGGAGGGGGAAGTCTCCCCCTCGCTTCAACCACCTGCGGTGTTTTCAGCTACCCTCTCTAACGGGGGATACCCCCGTAACGCCCCCGCAGGTAATGTGTAAGGCCGCTGGCGGCCGGTGTTCTATAGCAGACCGTTAAAAAAAACGCACTGCGTTTTTTAGGTCTACTTACCTATTTTCAAACAATTCCTTGAATGACTTTTTTTCGCCTTTGGAAATCTTTACTTCTGCATAAATCTGTTCGAACAATTTATTTTCTTTGGTGTCGTCAACAAGATATTCCTTTGCGCGTGGGTCGCTGTAGTGCTTTTTAACTTCCTCTACAGACATGCCGCCCTGTTCTGCAATAACTGCATACTGAGCTTCAACCTCTTCCGGAGTTACGCTGATGTTGCGGTCGCGGATAAGGCTGTCTACGATAATACGAGACTTGAGCATCTTTTCGCTGTCGCCGGTCCATTCCTTGAGCATAGCTTCCTTTGTCTGACCGCTTGCTGCAATCATCTTGTCAAGCTGCTCAGGTGTTGTTTGGAACTGCTGAGCCATCATATCCCAGCGGCCCTTGAGCTCTGCGTCGAGCATGCTTGCTGGAATATCAAACTTGTATTTTTCAACAAGCTGGCTAAGGATTTCGTTGTTTTTAAGCTCTTTAAGACGTCTTGTAACAGCTGTTTCCATATTGCGTTTGATGTCTGCCTTAAGGTCATCAAGAGTCTTGAACTTTTCGTTGCAGTCCTGGGCAAAATCATCATCAAGGGCAGGGAGGTCACGAACCTTTACAGCCTTAATTGTTACGCTGATTTTCTTAGTCTGTCCTGCAAGGTCTGCATCAGGATCATCCTTCTTATATTTCTTTGTAATTTCCTTTGTTTCACCCTTTTTCATGCCAATGATGTCATCATCAATCTTAAAGAGGTTTTCGCCTGTTCCTACAGTGAATACAAAGTCTTCGCGGTCTGTGCCTTCAATTTTGTTTCCGTCTTCGCCAATTTCAAAATAGTTGATTGTTACGATATCGTCCTTGGCAACAGTTTCGTCCTTCTTTTCTACAACAAGGGCATTGCGCTCCTGCATAGCCTTGAGCTCGTCCTTAATGTCTGCATCAGAAATTGTAACCTGAGGCTCCTTGTAAGAAACGCCGTTCAAATCCTTTACGCTAACCTTAGGGAATACATCGTAGGTAACGGAATAAACAAGGTCCTTGGAAATATCAAAGGCCGGCATTGTATCCATAACAGGCTGAGCGTATGGAAGAGGGCGGTTTTCAGTTTCTTCATCAAAAACCTGTCCGAGCGACTGGTCAATAAGCTCGCTCATTGTATCTGCGCGGAGAGCTTCTCCATATTTGCGTTCCAATACATTTGCAGGAACGTGACCCTTTCTAAAACCAGGAATCTGTGCGCTCTTAGTATATTTAGCTAAAGTTGATTTGTAGGTGTCTTCTACATCCTTTTTTCCGATTGTTACAGTAAGCTTTACTGCCGATTTTTCCAGTGTGGTGAATTCTTTTGTAAGTTTCACGGTATTCCCCTTAAAAAAAGATTAAAAAAAAAGCGGTTCAGAGATTTCTGAATCGCTTTTTTATATTTTAGAGCGGGAAACGGGAGTTGGACCCGCGACATCCACCTTGGCAAGGTGGCGCTCTACCACTGAGCTATTCCCGCAAATAATTTGCGTTTTCAGGTCACTTTTTTTGTTAGAGCGGGAAACGGGAGTTGGACCCGCGACATCCACCTTGGCAAGGTGGCGCTCTACCACTGAGCTATTCCCGCGTAAGCTTTTTTTGTCCGAATCGTGCGAGAGGAGGGACTTGAACCCTCACGCCGAAGCACTAGATCCTAAGTCTAGCGTGTATGCCAATTTCACCACTCTCGCATTTAAGATCTATCTTTCAGACTTAAAAAAAGCCTTTCGTTTGGAAAGGCTTTTGAGCCATGCAGGGATCGAACCTGCGACCCACAGATTAAGAGTCTGTTGCTCTACCAGCTGAGCTAATGGCCCGTAATCAACAAAGTTGATGTAAAATAATATATCAAATCACACAAAATGTGTCAAGTATGCGACAGATATATTATATTGCGACTGACACGATTCGAACATACTCTAATCCGAAGCCGCAGTGCGGCTTCAACCTCTTAGCGGGGGGTGATGGGGGCGGCGCTGAGCCCCCATCAGAAAACATGTTTCAAAATGCTTCAGTCACTCATGCGACTGACACGATTCGAACGTGCTACCTACGGATTCGAAGTCCGTTGCTCTATCCAGATGAGCTACAATCGCAAAAAAAAACGGTGCAAACTTTACACCGTTTTTTGGGGTGCCTAGTGGGGATCGAACCCACGACAACCAGATCCACAATCTGGCGCTCTACCGCTGAACTATAGGCACCATAGTTGTAGAAAATATATCAAAATCGCCGTTTCTAGTCAAGGCATAGGCAAAAACAGGGCGGCAATCAATCTTAAAAAATCACAAAAAATTTATCTAAAGTAAAATTTTCAGTCTCCGATAATCAACTGAAATCCTGTAATTATTCAGGAAGGAGATTGCAAATGGAAAAGAATCTTGAAGAATTTGACAAAATTTTAGTAAAAGAAAACGACGTATTAGACTCTCTCATCGAAAAGCATTCTCAAATGAAAAAAGCAGTTATGGACAAAAACTGGGAATCTTTAACAGAAGTAGTTGGTAAAATCAACGGTCTTTATGAAGTTTTTCAGGAAATTGATACAGAACGCGAAGTTTTACAGGATATTATTGGTGCTAAGGCACTTAAGCCTTTTAATGAAAGAATCAACGTTTTGCGTTCTAAATTATTAAGATGCAAAGTTGAAAATCAGGCTTTGAATAAATATGTAAATATTACACGCGAATTCCTTCAGAGCGTTATCGAAAATGCTCTTCCACAGAGTGCGAGTGTAGTTTATTCAAAAGAAGGAAAAATTATTCAGCCACAGCCACAGAGCGTAGTTTTGAATATGAGTTTTTAGTAATCGCAAGATTAGGAGATATACAAAATGGGATCAACATTTTCTGGAATAGAGCTTGGAAAACGCAGTATCATGGCAAACACAGATGCCATCACAACTGCAGGTCATAACATTTCAAATGCAAATACAGAAGGGTATTCTCGCCAAAGAGTTCAAATTAAAGAGTTTGACCCTTTGTATAAACCTGATTTAACTCGTGCAGAACGCCCGGGACAGATTGGACAGGGTGTTGATGTAATGAGCATTGAACGTATCCGCGACACACTCCTTGATAAAAGAATTGTTGCTCAGGCTAATCAGGAATCTTACTGGGACACAAGAAGCAAGTATTACATGATGCTTGAACAGATTTATAACGAACCATACGATGTTTCAATCAGATCTAATATGGATAAATTCTGGGAAAGCTGGCAGGAACTTTCTGTAAACCCGGAAAGCAAGGCTGCAAGACAGGCAGTTGTAACACGCGGTGAAACATTAACAGATTCAATCAACGAAAGATGGACAGCCTTAAACGGTGTTGCAACAATCATAAACGGCGATATTGATGCCACAGTAAAACAGGTAAATGATCTTACAGCACAGATTGCAGCATTAAACGGCGAAATTGTTCGTTCCCGTGCGATGGGAGATAATCCAAACGACTTACTCGACAGACGTGATTTACTCGTAGATAAGCTTTCTGCCCTCATTGATATTTCAACAGACGACAGAGACCCTGATGAATTTATGATTCATACAGGCGGTGAAATTATTGTTCAGGGTAGTGTAAGAAGAGGAATTGAACTTGTTCCTCGTTATGATGACACAGGCTACAACAAGGTAATCTGGTCTGATACACAGGAAGACGCTTTCTTCCGCGGTGGTACACTTGCCGCTTTAATTGAACTTCGCGATGTAGATATCCGCCAGGAAATGCAGGATTTGAACGAAATGACTTTGAACTTTGCAGACCTTGTAAACGACGTTCATAGAAATGCAGTTGGTGCTAATAAAGTAACAGGAATTGACTTTTTTGTTCAGCATTCATTTGTAGAAAACACAAACGGTAACTACGATAGAGACGGCGACGGAGTTCTTGATACTTCATACATCTTCAGATTTACAGGTACAAACAAGCTCGACTTACAGCAGCAGGTTGGTATTGAAGGAACAATCACTTTATCAGGAAAGAGCGGAAACGTTGAAATCCAGTACTATCACACAGATACAGTAGAAACAGTAATTGCCCGCATTAACGACAGCCAGAGTGAAGTAAAAGCATACTTAGACCGCGATAATCACCTTGTATTAAAAGCAACTGCTTCTGAAAATATGGATAATCCGGACTTTGTAATCCGCCATGTTGAAGATTCAGGCTATTTCCTTGCAGGCTACTCAGGATTATTAAACGGAACAGGCGCTGCAAATGCATACGATTTTAATCAGGCAGACAGTGTAAATGCTTTGGTTCAGGGCGCTCAGTTTGCAGTTTCACCGGTTTATAACCCGGCAGCATATATCAGCGTAAACTCAGAAGTTCAGAAGGACGTAATGAGTGTAGCAGCAGGTTATAAGGATGCATCAGGCAGTACAGCAGTGGGAGACGGTCGTGCGGCAGTAGAAATTGCTTCAATCCGTAATACATCAATTATGGTTGGAAGCATGCGTACCTTCGACGATTATTTTGCAGATTCTGTAACAAAGGTTGGTTTAAAAGGTCAGCAGGCAGAAACAAATCTTTTGAGTCAGAATGCAATTATGGATGATTTAAGAAATACAAGAGATTCAATCAGTGGTGTAAACATTGATGAAGAGCTTGCAGAAATCATGAAGTTCCAGCACGGATACAATGCAGCAGCAAAGTTTATTACAGTGTGGGACAGCTTGATTGATACAGTAATTAATAAACTTGGCGTATAAAAGATAAGGTCATAAAAACATTCATGGAGGATGAATTATGCAGAGAATCAGTAGTCAGATGAACAATACAAATACTCAGAAAAACTTGAGGTTGCAGGAATCAAGATTGAATAAGGTAAACAATCAGATTGGTTCACAGCAGAAGATACAGCAGCTTCGCGATGATCCTCTTGCGGCAGGCCACCTTGTTCGTTATGAATCTTATCTTGGACGCGTAAATAATTTTGAAAAAAATGCGCTTGTTCTTTCAGATCAGTTTACATTGCGCGAAGGCTATATGACAGATTCCCTCGAAATCATGCAGAGAATCCGCGAGCTTGCAGTAACAGGTGCAAACGGTATTTATAACGAAGACGATCTTAAAAACATGGCAAGCGAAGTTGATGAACTTCTTAAACAGCTTATCCAGAACGCTAATGCTGTTAGTGCCGACGGTAATTCACTTTTTGCCGGAACAAATGTAAAGGCAACTGCTTTTGATGTAGAAATGGGAAACGTAGAAGGCTCTGGAGTTCCTTTAATTCAGAATGTACGCTACAACGGAAACATTGATACAAACCTCGTAGAAGTTGATGAAAATAAATACCTTGTAAACGACAACGCAGGAAATAAAACCTTCTGGGCAGAAAACCAGCAGATTTTCAGTATGAGAGATGCTTCTGAATGGCATGCTACTCAGGACAGTGTTATTTTAATAGACGGAGTTGAAGTAGAAGTAACCCGCGGAGACAACATCTATGCTCTTATCAGTAAAATCAACAATTCTGATGCAGCAGTAAAAGCTTCTTTAGACCCTGTAAGAAACAGCCTTAATCTTGCAACAACAGATGCACGTCAGTTATGGCTTCAGGATAAAACAGGTACAACTTTATTCGACCTTGGTGTAATTAAAGATTCAACTCAGCAGCCACCATATAACTATAACGACAGTGTTCGTGTAGCAGGCGGTTCAATGTTTG